>CAXBBB010000052.1:0-8951 GCA_963973615.1 uncultured Rhodothermales bacterium
ACGATCAGAAGCAAGCTTTCTTTGGTCGTCTCAAGCAGCGTCTCGCTGCCGACGTGCCACAGAAAGCCGATCACCTGCTCCACGCCGTTTCCGCCGTCACCCTTCCCAACGGCCAGCCCTTCGGTACCGCCGACGAGTGCCTCGCTTACGTGCTTTCCTGATGCGAGCCTCGCACCATCATGAACGGTCCTTCTATCCTCTCCGGCTCGCAGCCGACGCGCACGAAAGCGCACTACGACCGTCAGCGGTTCGTGAAATGCGTGCAGCTGCACTTTGAACAGCGGCTTGATAGGAATGCTAAGCCGTTCCTCCTCGTCGCCGCACGAATGGATCAGGCGAAGCCTAGTTGGTTCGCTCGCTTGAGCCTAAGTGTGCTCGCTCGGATGCATGGCGACTCGCCGAATGCGGTAAGTGTAGGTGATGAGCCAGTCGACTTCGACACAGTTTCAGACCTGGTCGCGAGCACGCTGCGTCCCGCCGATGACCTCTACATCGACGCCGAAAACGAGCGTCTGGTCGTCTTCCTAGATGACACGCGCGACGATCAGAAGCAAGCTTTCTTTGGTCGTCTCAAGCAGCGTCTCGCTGCCGACGTACCGCAAAAAGCCGACCACTTGCTCCACGCTGTTTCCGCCGTCACCCTGCCCGATGGCAAACCTTTTGATACCGCCGACGAGTGCCTCGCTTACGTGCTTTCCTGACGTAACTCCACCGCCGCTCCTCTCGGGCCTCCCCCCTGCCCAACCATGTACCGTCTTCTCCTCCTACTCGCCCTCCTGACGGCGACGCTTCCCGCGTCGGCCCAGGAAGCCGCGACCGTCGCCAACGCACGTGCAGCCTACGAGCGCTCCAACTATATGGACGCCGTCGACATCGCCACGCGTGTGCTGCGCCAGGATCGCAACAACGTCGACGCGCTCATCATCCGAGCCAGAGCGTACGAAGCGTCGGAGCGATATGCATCCGCCGTGCCGGATTACGAGCGCGTCCTCGCCATCGACCCGACCAACGCGGCGGCAATAGAAGGACGGCGACGTGCTCAATCCCTCGTGCGAGGCGCGCAGGACCGCTAGCAGCAGGAGCGCGGATTGGGGGCCGAGGTGCGCGCACGCCCCGACGACGTGACGCTGCGGCTGCGCTATGCCGAGTCGCTGTTTCGCCGACGTGACTTCCGCGAAGCCGCCGATCAGTACGAAGCCTACCTCGCGCGGACGCAGGGCAACCCCGGCATCGTGCAGCGCTACCTAATCTCCATCGCCAACTACAGTGGCGGAAACGCGCGTGGCGAAGCCGAGGCCCAGCGCTTTCTCGCGTTCTACCCGACCTCAGACGACCTCTACATGCGCCTGGGCTACTTCCGGTTCTGGCAGGGCAAGTATCAGACGGCGCGTGAGGCCTTTGACCAGGCAATCCGCCTCAACCCGAACAATGCCGAAGCCCGGCGCGGGTTGACCGAGCTGAATGCGCCGGAGCGTCAGGCGACGCCCGAGACGAGTAACTACCCTATCGACATCCTCGTGCGCGAGCTGCGTACGGATCAAGGCAACGCCGTCAAACGACTTGAACTGGTCGACCTACTGATCGAGAACGGCCGCTACTTCGAGGCGCAGCAAAACCTCGACGTGCTCGAAGAGACCTACGGCGACGACGCCGACTTCAAGCGCCGACAGGCCGTCGTCGCTCGCAACCTCCCCGTCGAAAGCCGTCCCGGACAGGGAACGGGCGGAGCGAGGGGAACAGCGGCTCCTACCGAGTTCATCATCGACCGGCTGTACCGCCAGGTCAACGCCAACCCCGATAACGACGAGCGGCGCTTCCAACTCGTCGACGCGTTGATCGACTACAAGCGCTACGCCGAAGCCTTCGATCAGTTGATCGAACTGCGCGAGGAGTACGACACGACGCGCCGCTGGCTCGAGCGCTTCGTCATGGTCGACGAAGGCTACATCGAGACGCTGGGCGAATCGCCGATCTATACTATTGATCGCTTGCAGTACCGCCTCGCCTTCAGCCCCGGCGACGACGCTCGCCGCCTGGAACTGGCCGAGGCGTTTTTGGCCGAAGGACGCGCCGAAGAAGCTTACCAGACGCTCACACAGGGAGAACTGCGCGTCGCCGGAGATGCCCGGACGCGCGATCTGTTCGAGCGCATCGAAGTGATCCGCGAGCAGGCCCGCACTAACCGCATCGCCGAACTCGAAGCGATGGGCACGATGCAGAGCACGAACCGCGACAACCTAGCCGAACTCGCCCAACTCTACCTGGCCGACAATAAGCCCGCCGAATCGATTGCCGCCTATGAGCGGCTGATCGCTCTCGACCCGTACGACCTGGAGGCGCGCGTAGACTTCGCCCAGACGCTCAACGTCGCCGGGTTCTACGACGACGCGCTCGACGAAACGATCTTCCTGCTCGACCAGGAGCCGGGCAACATCGAGTACAAGGAGCTGTTCGTCCTGACCGCCATCGCTGCCGAACGCGTCGACGATACAGTCGAGCGCTTCTTGATGGACCTACTCGAACGCGATCCCGACAACGCCGAGTTGCTGCTCGAGCTCGGAGCGATTCGCCTGCGCCAGGAACGCCTGGACGAAGCCAGCGAACTGGTGCGCCGCGCCCTCTCGCTCGGACTGGCGCGCAACGCCGGACGTGGCGTTCAGGTTGACGGGCTGAGCATCGGCCAGCGTGCTGAAGTGCTCGAAGCGCTGATCGAACGCGAACGCGCCCGGCTGGACGACGCCGCTGAAATCGCCCTGCTCAATGACGCGAGGGTCTTGGCCCGCAACGGCTTTTATGGCGATGCCGTCGATGCCTACGAAGTCTACTTCGCCAAGATGGGCCGACGCACGCGCAGTGAGCTGAAGGAGTACGCAGGAGTCTACTCGGCTGCCGGAGACTTCGTGACCGCGCTCTCGATCTACCGCGCCCTATTGCTCGAACGCTACGAATACGACGTAGCCAAGGAGATCACCAAAAACCTCTACTACCTGGGCGACTACTCGGGCACCATCGAGTCGACGCAGCGCGTGCTCGCCGAGAACCCACGCGACTTCGAGGTCCGCATCCTGCTCGCTGACGCCTACCGCGAGGCCGAGCGCTTCGAACTGGCCGCGCAGCAGTACGACTTGGCCCGCCAGTACGGCGCCAACTCCGAGCTGATCGAGGAGCGCGAGCGGTTGCTCCAAGAGCGCGCCCGCTTCTCGATCATAGTCGACGAACCCGGCTCCGGCAGCGGTTTCGCTACCGTCTTCTCGCCCCACGTCGACGCTACGATGGCCAAGGGCGGTGGCGCTGACTTCCAGCGCTACGGTGGCGGTATGCTGGCCCAGATCACGATCCCAGGCGGCTTGATTAGCACGGTTGGCCTGACCTCGCAGTATCTCTATGGGACAGAACTGCTGCGCCTCAACTCGCGCCGCGTCGACCGGCAGCAACTCAATCAGGTGTACACCGGCCTAGCGTATGATCTGTCGCGCATGGAAGTCGAGCCGGGCGAGTTCGCGTTTACCAACCGATTAGAAGGTCGCGTAGGCTTCTTCGACTACGATGGCGGCCGGACGGTGCCGTTTGTCGAGGCCCGCTACTGGCGCCAATCGCCCGCCCGCTACCGCGCCTCGCTCGGCATTCAGAACACCGAAGGATCGACGACACTGTGGTCGCCCGCCGGTGGCCTGTATGACCTGCGCCTGACGCAGATCGACGGACGCTACGAATCGCGCGCGCTCATGCCCGACTCGGTCTTCCGCGTCAAAGGCGTCGTCGCGCTCAACTTCGTCGACGACAACGCTCCGGACCTTAACTCCGGCGCCAACTTCGGCATCAACCTCAATGCCGAGGGCAGCTACCTCATCTTTCCCAAGTTCTACCTGGGCGCCGCCTACTATCTGCTCGACTACCAGACGACGACCGACCTCTACTTCTCGCCCGACGGCTTCTCGACGTACGATGCGTTCCTGGAGTTCGAGCGAGGATCCGAAGTGACGGCGTCGTATACGCGCATCCGCACCTCGCTGGGCTTCGTCGGACGCAGTGGCGGTACGATTTCCTACCGCGTCGACGGCGACATCATCCGCCGATTGAACAACAAGCTGTCGTTCATCCTCAATTTCGGATTGGGCCAGAGCACCCGCCCCTTCGGCGACGGCAGCGACAACCGATACACGATCTTCAGCACCGCACTCGGTGTCTACTGGACGCTCTGATACCTAAACCGGTAGGGTAGAAATGCATCTACCTTCACCTCCCCGTCATTCCCACGAAGGTGCTACGGCTTATACAGATCTCGACAACTGGCCCTCCAACATTGCGGCGCGGCGCGAGTGATGGCACGGCCTCAGACGGACCGGCGAAACAGGCGCGAAGCGTAGGGCGCGTTAAGAGCGCATCCGTGTCTGAGCGAGCTTGCGAGCGAGTTGGGTGCGCTTAGCGATCGTAGCGCAGCGTCCGCCGGTGCGACGTTTAGCCTTGACTTTTTGGTTCTTTTGTGCCTGCCCTCGACTCCGATCGGGGGTCAAGACAAAAGAACGACATACGTCAGTCACGCAACGACCGGAATCGCGCTATCAAATTGGACTCGGCTCTGCCGACCTGCTCTGCTGACTGGATTCCCGATCAAGTCGGGAATGACGATGTAGAGAGTGAAGAGGTTAAGGGCGACGTAGCGCCTCGACAGACTTGTGTATAAGCCGTAGCGATCAGGTCGGGGATGACGTTGGGGAAGGGTCGAAGGCGAACGCGGCGGGGTATCGAGAAGCATACTTCTGTATAAGCCGTAGCACGAAGGTGGGAGTCCACAACTGTCGCCATCACCGTTTCAGCGCGCCATGTTTAGACGTGTGAGGCAGTTGTGGCTCCCTGCTTGCGCAGGGACGACGATGAGGTGAGCGGATTGTACCAGCATTCTGTGGATCGGTATGCTTCATCCGCCCCGAAGCGCCTGCGCCAACTGTCGCACGCGCGGATCGGACGGCGCCACATCGAGCGCGCGTTGCAGTGTCGTCAGCGCGCGCTGATCTTGCTTTCGTGCGTAGAGCAAGGTCAGGTTGACCCAGCCATCGACGTAGCCTGGCTGCCGCTCGACGGCTCGGACGAGCAATGGCTCAGCGCGATCGGCGTCGCCCTGGTTGAGGTAGAACGTGCCCAGGTTGCCCAGCGCGGTCGCATCGTTCGGTGATCCGGCCACGCCTGCTTCAAACTGCTTGCGGGCCTCGTCCATTGCCCCTTTAGAGGCATACAGCGCCCCCAGATTCCCGCGCGTCTGGGCATCTGCCGGCTGGAGTTGCGCGGCTCGAAGCAGGGCGGTTTCGGCTGCCGACACGTCGCCTTGCCGGAGCAGCAGGGTACCCAGGTTGTAATGCGCCTGTGCCAGAGACGGCTGTTCACGAGCAGCGGCTGCGTACTGGGACTGTGCGTCGGCCACGCGTCCGGACGATTCCAGGAAGCGGCCGTAATTGACTCGGACAGTCGCCAGATCGGGCTGTAGGGCTAAGGCTGCTCGGTACAGACTGTCGACGCGCGTGGTACGACCTGTCGCTTCGTAGGCTTGCGCGAGCGTGTTGAGTCGCTCTGGGATAGGCTCACGTGCGGCGCGCTCTAGGTGGGGTACAGCTTCTCGCACGCGCCCACGCTGCATCTGGGCGAAGCCGAGCAGGTACTCCGCTTCCAACCATTGGCCGCCACCAGCCAGGGCGGCATCGAGCAGACGAATCCCTTCGTCCGTCCGCGACACCTCTCCGCGCTGACTCCCATACACGATGTTCGCCATTCCACGCAGGATGTCGGCTTCCGGGCCGCTCTTGTCGCGTGCGAAATAGGCGACGAGTGGCGACTTAGACGCGTCTGGGAGCGTCGTGATGGTATCTCGGACGACGCGTATCCAGTGATCGGTAAAGGACGAGTGAGGCGCCTCGTGGCTCTCGACCTTGGGCATGTGGCACGACTGACAATTGGCCGTCGCCGTGTGCTGAGCGGCGAACTCGGTCTGGGCAAACTGAGCGCTCAGATCGGCGGGCGCGTGGCACGTCTGGCAGGTCGCGTTGAAGTACGCTGGGCCCTTATCGCGAAACCCGTCGTGCGGATCGTGGCAGGTCGTGCACGTCATCGCGGGCGACGCCTGGTAGCACGCGCTCTCCTTCATCCGCTCGGCGTGGGAGATGATACCGACTTCAGTTACACTCGTCGGTACGTCGGGACTGAACAGCGCGACGTGATCGCTGAACGGCGTCCCCGGGCGATAGCTGTACGCATCCTCGCCTTCGCGCCTGAGGATCACGCTGCCCTGCAGGTGGCACTGCTGGCACACATCGAGTTGCAACTCGCGGTCCAGATGATCCGGGTTGACGATGGAGTAGTCGACCGCTTCGCTCTCGCTTCCCAATCCTTCCAAGTGTTTCTCGACGTGCAGCGCGCCGGGACCGTGGCACTGCTCGCAGCCGATGCCCTGGGGGACGCGGTCGTATTTGCCCTCCACGAACGCGACCGGATCAGGCGTCGCGTTGTGGCACGTCATGCAGGCATCCGGGACGAGGCGCTCGAAACGCGCGTTCTGCGCACGATACCCCGGACTAAACTCCCATCGACGCTCCTGTGTGTAAAACGTCAGCGGAAGCTGATAGAGGCGCCCGTTTTCTTCGCCCAGGTAGGTCCGCGCTGCCGACCCGCTGCCAACGACGTAGCGCACCTCGTACACGAGCCGATGCGCACTCGACCCGCTCCACGTCTCCTCCTGGAAAAAGCGATCGCCCTCGCGATAGGCGCGGTACGTATAGCCTCCCGTCACGTCCTCAACGACCGGACTCGGCCACGACTCTACCGCGTTCTCGGGCGTTAACTCATAGAGTGACTGCGCCATCCCATGCGTCGCATAGCTGGCGGCTACATCACCGTGGCATTGCCCACACGTCGCATCACCGACGTAGGAGACCGATCGATCCGCCACGTTCTCGAACGGCGACTTGGTGCGCTGGTCCGCATTCTCAGCCTCCTGCTTGTTACATGCGCCGACAGCCAGCGTCAAGAGGGCTGCAAAGCCGACGAGTAAGAGCGTGCGAGAGACCAACGGGTAATACGTGATGGGGTGGTGAAAGGCGTATGCACACCCACGATGTGCGATGCATCGTCCACGACGCAATCCTTCGACCAGAACAAAGAGACGTGCGAGTGCTGCTCTAGTCGGCACAAAACTAACAGCGGGACCGCCCTCCTGAAAGGACGATCCCGCTGAAGGGTCGAAACCGGGTAGCGAATCGCTTAGAGCGTCACGCTGGCCGTGATCATGTTGACGGCGTCGAAGAACTCGACCGAGCGGTACCCATAGTCAACGCGGAGGGCGGTGCCGTTCACGTCGAGGTTGAGGCCGCCGCCGAAGTTGTAGCCTTCGTAGAACGACTCGTCCATGTTCTCCTGCAGTTGCACGCCACCGCGTACGTAGAGGATGTTAGCGAAGCCCAACTCAAGACCGCCCGAGTACTCGTCCTCAGAGAACGAGTTGGAGCGGAAGTTGGTCAGCGCCGTGACCGAAGCCGACGTGCCGAGCGAACGCGTGTACGTGGCGCCGAAGTTGAGCTGCGAAGGCAGTTCGTAGTCAGCTCCTTCGAGCGATACGGCGTTCGGCGTAGCGTTGGCGCGCTGGTTCGTCAGTCGGTTGAACTGGACGAGGCCGTTGCCACCGAAGTTCATCGACGGACCGAAGTTCTGCAGGCTGACGCCGAAGCGCAGGCCCGACTCACCGACGGTGTATGCCATACCGATATCGAACGCGACACCGGACGAGTTGACGTCGTCGATGCGCTCGCTCAGCGCTTTCGCCGTCACGCCCGCTGAGATGCGGTCGGTGAACTGGCGTCCGTACGTAAGACCTGCGACGATCGTCGAGGCGGAATACGTGCGGCTGCTGATGGTTGGCTGGTTTTCGGTCTGCAGCGGGATATCGCCGAAGTCCCACGAGGAGAGCGTCAGCGCGATCGAGTTGTTACCGAAGTTCTGAGCAACACCGAAGTAGTTGATGCCGATGTCGGCGACGTAGTTCGTGCGGCTGAAGATGACTCCGGTACCGTCGTTCTGCGCCAGCCCTGCCGGGTTGGACAACAGTGATTCGAGTGCCGAGACACTCGTACCACCGGCAGTATAGGCGGCTCCGAGTGTGGCCGTACTGGCCGTTACCGGAACGAGCAGATACTGTGCTCCGGCGGTGCCTTTGCGGTCGCTCTGGGCCTGGACCGCCCCTGCAAGAAGCAGGGTAACGGCCAGGCAGAGCGCAAACAGATTGCGTTTCATAGAGAAAGAGGGTCTTGTAGTGCGAGAGAGAGGTCTTTAGAGCAGGTCAAGCTGGATGCGTTTTTTGATGACGCCGAACTTGATCACCTTCTCCTCGCCGTCAGGCAACTCGATGTGAATCAGGTACATGCCCGATGCGATCGGCAGCGCTGCTTCGGTCTGGAGGTTCCAGTCAAGCTGACGAAGCGCGCCACGTCGCTCAGGTTCGAGACCTCATACGAGGACGCACCTTTGTACGGGTTCGGAACGATACCGATCTGACCGCGGGCGACTGCCAGGGACGAGTCCGAGACGACCGACGGAGCGATTTCCGTCGTCGAGAACGAGAGCTTGTCGCCAGCCGAGTTAGGCTTAGAGGTGATGATACGGAAGACCGTACCCGTCTCCGGCAGGACCGGGTTGTAGAACTGACCGAGTGCGGCGTCCGCCAATTTGGAACCGTTGAAGTTGATAAACACCTGACGGTGGAACAACGAGACACCATCACAGGCAGGGTCAAGGTCAGCCGAAGCAACCTGGACACCACCACCGGCAGGGTCAGCCCAGCCGACGCAAGACTCGGCTGGCACCTGTCCAGCGGCCAACTTCGACTCGATAGCACCGATGAAGTTGTTGTAGCCCTGCGATCCTGGCGTGTCGTCTACCGGGGCGACCCAGTAGATGAGGTCCGTATAAGG
>CAXBBB010000053.1:0-8932 GCA_963973615.1 uncultured Rhodothermales bacterium
TCGGCCCCTCCGGCCGAAGCGAGGAGATGACCCTCTACACCTATCCGGAGAGTGATGCCTGAACATCGTCTTAGTCCCGGTCACCAGACTGCATACGATCTCCTTCTTGGGGGTACCGCTTTGCGGCCGATCTATCAGGAGCCAAGTAAACCTTATGATAGCGCTATGACCCGTGAAGAACTCACCGCCCACCTCGACCGCCAGGCCGCAGAGATCGACGCGCGCTCCGCTCGCAGCGAGGCCGCAGCCAATGAGCGTATGACACGATTCGAGGGTGAGTTGAAGGCGATGCAAGCAAGGTCAGACGGGAAATTCGAGACGCTGCTCGAACGCATGGACGGCAAGTTCGAGGCCATGGGTGGCAGATTCGAAGCGCTCGACGCGAAAATCGGCGCAGTCGACACTAAGATTGACTCTGTCAAGGAGGCATCGAAGAACACCAAGACGGTCATCGGACTCATAGTCGCCATCGTAGGCATCATCATCGCCGTAATTCAATTCGCGACATCATGACCCTGACGCCCACCGAACGCTTCACCTACTCCGCGCTGCTCGCTCTACTGCCGCTCGGCCTAGTCGTGCAGCACTTCGAGTCGGAGCCGCAGCCAGTCACTTCGGTGACGACGTGGCGCTCGTTCATCGGGCCGGTGTACGAGGATGCGGCGCACTTAGAGTCGCTGAAATACGTGACGGAGGAGGACGCGTGAGTAACTCCAAAACTCCCACCGCGACCCAGGTTGCCAAGGACATCCGTGAGATGACCAAGCAGAACGTCGTCATCTTCGCCTTCGGAGATGACTTAGAGTTTCGCACGATGGGCTCAGAGGGCGATGTAGACTGGATGTCAAAGGGCTTATCAAAAGAGCAGGCTCAACGTGTGGCAGAAGCTGCTGAGCGCGTCGAGATCTTCCTTAGACGCCCGCAGATTCTCGGCCTGCTGAAAGACGCTGGGCGATTAGGCTACATAATGGCAGTGACTGAGAAAAAGGGACTGCCTGCATTCTATTGCCTGGATGCACGAAAATCGCTTTATGGGTTACAAGAACCCCTGCGACACGCGACAGCCGGTGCCAGCTACTTCGTTGACGACTCAGATGGTATCATCTCAGTGGATGTATTCGCGCCACCATCTGAGTCGGGTGAAGCTAGAAACGTCGGCAAGTACGAGCTCGAGTATTGAGATGAGCGATTCCGACAACCTCGATAAGTGGCTAGGTGGCACTTTTTCCGTTCGTCCCGCAGCGGAAGACAGGTACGAGCCACAAGCTGGAATGGCGTTTCACCCGCTAGCAACCAAAACCGCGAGCAACTACGTCGATACTTTCGAGCAGAAGCTAAACGAAAGGGCAGTCGAAATGGCGCGCTCACAAGACATGACGGAAGTTCAGCAGGTTCAGGTCAAAGAGGCCTACGATAGCATAGGACCAGACTCTCGCACGCTCAAGAGGCACCGCGAGTTTGCCAAAGCCGTCGTTGCTGTCATTCTGACGACCATCGTAAGCCTGGGTCTCGGTCAGTTGGGGCTCGAGGTAAGTCAGAAAGCCGCTGTCGCATGGCTGGTGGTCCTGTCGGTTCTGATGCTACCGCTTGGGGCCTACGCTTACAAGGACCTCTTCTGACTGCATGCCCTCTCTCGACCTCCACACCAAACCGAGCCGCAGCGACCCGAAAACGCTCAACTATTACGCCGTCTTCTACGACCCGGACCGACGCCCCAAACGCATCTGGCGCACGCTCCGCACGACAGACAAACGCATCGCCCGCACCAAGCTCGCGGGCATCGAGCGGCAGATGGCATCGGGCGAGTTCGACCCCTGGACTGAGAAGATCCGCGGCGGCTCGGTCACGCTCGCAGAAGCCGACGAGCAGTACCGCGAGTCATGCGAACGCCGCGACCGCCCCATTACACGCAAGGCCAAGAAGCAGCGCATCGGCGCGTTCGTCCACCACTTCGCGCCCGACTACCCGCTCTCGGCCATCTCGCCGCGCGACATTACAGACTTCCTGGACGGACTCACCGGCCACGGCGGACACCCCGCGATGCCCAACACCGTAAACGGCTACTGGGCCGCGCTCTTCGGCCTGTTCACCTGGTGCACCGAGCAGGGATTCGTTAAGCGCCACCCCATGAAGGATCTCGACGCGCCCACGATCCCGGAATCGGACTTCCACGTGTTCACCCCTGCCGAAATGGTAGCACTCGAAGCCGCTATACTCAGCGACTGCACCGGCCGGCGGCGCCACCGCGCCTGGTTCGCCGACGTCGTGCAGTTTGCCGTCTGCTCCGGCCTACGCCTCCAGGAAGTCACC
The DNA here is from genome assembly GCA_963973615.1 of uncultured Rhodothermales bacterium. Classification (GTDB taxonomy): domain Bacteria; phylum Bacteroidota; class Rhodothermia; order Rhodothermales; family BA12; genus CAXBBB01. The sequence goes on from CAXBBB010000053.1 coordinate 2,311, forward strand.
TCACTTCGTCACTCCGCCGTCCGCGACGATGGCCACCAGATGTCCGTCACCGTGCGCAACTTCGTCCGTTCGGGCAGGCTTACCAAGAGCGGTAAGGTTCGCGAGGTCCAGGTGCTGCCGCGCGGAGCCAAAGCCTTGCGGCGCATCCAGCAGCGCGCCCGTGATCTCGGCAAGAAGTCGCCCGATAGCCGCATCATCCTGGGCGCTCACGGCACGCCTACGCACCACTCCAAGATCGTCGAACACTCGCGCGAGTACATGGACATGATCGGGCTGCCTGGCGCCACGTTCCACGACCTGCGGCACACGTTCATCAGCTGGTGCCTCAACGAACTCGGTCTCGGTGTCGCCGCCGTCCAGTCGATGGCCGGACACGCCGATGCCAACCGCACGATCAGCTACCAGCGCGTGAGGGGAAGCACCGTGCAAGATCTAATCCACAGAGCGCTCGTGGTCAGCGGCGTCGAGCGGCCAGCTCCTCGCGACCGAAGCTATGCCGCTGTCGCGCGCTACGTGTCGGGGCTTTCATTGGACGAATCGGACGCACAAACCTCTGGTGCCGACTCGGAAGAGCTTGCGGAAGCCGCCTCAGCCTCGCATCAATCGCCCAAGTGATCAACGCATGTTCTACACGCTGGATGTGTGCGACTGACTCTGACTGACTTTCTGGAATTACTACACCCCTCTCAAATGACCCATATACGGCATTTATCGACTTTACACATTCCATTACGCTGGTCGGACATGGACGCGTTCGGCCATCTCAACAATGCGCGCATCTTCACCTACTTCGAGGAGGCGCGCATTCGGATGCTCGAAGACCATGCGGGCGACTGGACGGGCGAAGCGGGGCCGGTCGTCGTACATGCGGCGTGCACGTACAAACGCCCCATCGTCCACCCGGCGACGCTGGTGGTTCACCTGGGTACGGACGCCCCGAGCCGCACGTCGTTCAACACGCGCTACGTCGTCTCTACCGAGGAGCAGCCCCACGTCGTTCACGCGTTTGGCGAGGCTCGGATGGTCTGGGTGACGGTGGCGAGCGGACGCCCCACCCGGTTGCCGCAGTTGTTCAGCGATCTGTATCAGGATGGCCAAGAGCGACCTGATGTATTTGGTGTGTTTGCGGATCGCTAGGCGCGATCCAGGGGAATGTCGGCGCGGGAGGCAGGGTCTTCGATGGGTTCCAGATGCGTCAGGATCGTCAGGTTGGGAACGGTCAAGCGAAGATCGGCTTCGAGGTGTTCGAGCAGTTCGTGACCGCGCTGCACACTCCACTCCCCCGGGACGAGCACGTGAACGGACGCGAATCTGCGCGCGCCACTGCGACGCGTGCGGAGCGCGTGGTAGTCCAACGGATGATCCGTCGCGTAGCGGTCGAGCACGGCGCGCAAGGCGATCTGGTCGGATTCGGCGAGAGCTTCGTCCATCAACCCGCCCATCGAGCGCAGGACCAGACGTCCTCCCGCGATGGCGACGATCACGGCGACGCTCAGAGCCAGAATCGGGTCTAGCATCGTCCATCCGGTCACGTGCGCCAGTCCCAACCCACCCAGGACAGCGATGCCGGTCGCAACATCCGCCATCAGGTGTTGACCGTCAGCTTCCAGCGTTGGGCTGTGGCCAAGTCGTCCCTTGCGAATCAGGATGCCGCCGACGATAGCATTGATCATCGTTGCAATAGTGGCTAGCGTGAGGCCGAATGCCAATCGGTGGATGGGCTGCGGGTCGAGCAGGCGGCCGACACCCGCCCAGGCGATCCCTACGGCAGCGAGGATGATCAGGCCCCCTTCCAATCCAGCGGCGAAAAACTCGACTTTATCGTGCCCGTACGCATGGCCTTCGTCGGGGGGACGTGCGGCCAGCGTTAGCGACACCCACGCGACAACGGCGGCACCCAGGTTGACGAGCGACTCGACGGCGTCCGAAAACAGGCTGACCGAGTCGGTCGTCCAGGCTGCGTACGCTTTGAGCGCAAGCGTCGCCAATGCCGCACAAATCGAGAGCACCGCGTAGCGGCGCAGCCCCAGCCGGTCGGATAGCAGCGGCTGGGCGAAGGCGTGGGGTGCGTTGGGCATCGAAAGATTGGAGGAAACGCGCGAGCGGGCGTAGCAACGAGCGGAGCCTCGTAGTTTAGGGACGTACGGAAGCGCTCCCACGCGCTCAGCCCTCTTTCACGCTCACTTTTACGACCGATGGACTTCCGCCGACTGGTTTCCCGCATATCCGATGTACTCGGCCCCGACGCCACACCCGACCGCGTCGAACGAATCGCCGTCGCTCTCCTCGACGAAAAGCTGGACGCGCCATCGGCAAGCTCGTCTCCACGCGGCGGGAAGGCTGTCGTGACCGCCTACGGCAAGGACCAACCTGGTATGCTGCACGCGATCACGAGCGTGCTGTCCGACGCTAACTACAATGTGTTGGATGTGTCGCAGAAAATCTTGCAGGACTACTTCACGGTCATCATGATCGTCGACGGGCAAGGCGCCCGGTCGTCAGTCGGTGAGGTGCAGGCTCGGCTGGGTAAGGTCGGCGAGGAGCGCGGCGTGCGGATTCTGATGCAGCACGAAGACCTGTTCAACGCCATGCATCGCGTCTAACGAGCGTCATTCGCCCCATTTTTTCTGGCCGGAGCCGCTGCTCCTCACCCCCGCCCTAGCCCATGTCGTTTGAACTGCCGGAAGTGATCGAGACGCTTCGCATGACCGAGGCCGACTTGTTCGACATCCGAACCGTCACGCTGTCGCTCTCGCTTCGCGATTGTGCCTCGCGGCTGCCGGCCACGACGCGCGCCCGCTCCTATGATAAGATTCGCCGCTACGCGTCACTCCACACGCGCGTCGCCGCCGAAGTCGAAGGACTGTACGGCGTCCAGATCGCCAACAAACGCGTCGCGATTACCCCCGCTGCGCTGTTCGCCGACAGCCACAACCGGGGCGACTTCGTAAAACTCGCTCAGACGCTCGATCAGGCCGCAGCCGACGTGGGCGTCGACTACCTCGCAGGCTTCTCGGCACTTGTCGAGGGCGGTTCGACGCGAGGCGATGATGCGCTGATCGATTCGCTCCCCGAAGCCTTGTCGACGACGCAGCGCGTCTGCGGATCGGTCAACTGCGGGTCGACGGCTCAAGGCATCAACGCCGACGCGGTCCTCAGGGTGGCGCACGTCATCAAGGATCTGGCCGAGCGCACCAAAGACCGCGACGCCATCGCCGCCGCCAAGTTTGTCGCGTTCTGCAACGCCGTCCCCAACAACCCGTTTGTAGCCGGTGCCTTCCACGGCCCGGGCGAGCGTGAGGCGTGCATCAACGTCGGCATCAGCGGACCGGGCGCCGTCCTGCGCGCCGTTCAGGAAGTCGGCCCTGAGGCCGGGTTCACGGCGGTCTGCGAGGCCGTCAAGAAGACCACCTTCAAGATGACGCGTGCGGGCATTCTGATCGGTGAGCGCTGCGCGGCCCTGCTCAGCGAACGATCCGGCTTGGACATTCCGTTCGGCATCGTCGACCTGTCACTGGCACCGACGCCAGCCGAAGGCGACTCTATTGCGGCAATCCTGATGGCGTTCGGACTCGAATCCGTCGGTGCCCCAGGCACAACAGCGGCGCTGGCGATGCTCAATGAGTCGGTCAAACGCGGCGGACTAATGGCCGGAGCGCACGTCGGTGGGCTGAGTGGTGCGTTCATGCCCGTCAGCGAGGACGACCAGATGATCAAGGCCGCCGAGCGCCGCCACATCTCCATCGAGAAGCTTGAAGCGATGAGCGCCGTTTGCTCGGTCGGCCTGGACATGGTCGCCATCCCAGGCGCTACGTCGGCGGACACGATCGCGGGCATCTTGCTCGATGAGTTCGCCATCGGCATGGTTAACAACAAAACGACTGCTGTCCGCATCCTGCCTATTCCCGGCAAAGGGGTCGGCGATTGGGCCGAGTTCGGCGGCTTGCTCGGACGCGCGCCAATTTTGCCCGTGTCCAGCCTGTCGAGCAGCGTCATGGTGCGTCGAGGCGGACGCATCCCCGCCCCCATCCGAAGCCTCACCAACTAGCCACGCGCTCCCTATCCCTCCAACTGTCATTGCGAGGAGCGGAGCGACGCGGCGATCCCCGAGATACCGGCTGATTACGGAGATCGCCACGCTTCGCTTGTGATAACACGAGAAACGCCATCGCCATGCCTGCACCCCTCACGCTTCGCTCCGGTCGTCATACGCACCACCTGCGCACGCCATTTCGTGTGGCGCACGGCGTGTCGGCGACGCGCGAAAGTCTGTTCGTTCGCCTCGACGCGTGGGGACACACCGGCTGGGGTGAAGGCGCACGCGTGCCCTACTACCCCTACTCAATCGAGCAGTTGGAGCGCTACGTTCAAACCCTCGACCTGGACCGATTGGTGACCGAGGGCGAAGTGTATGTGGAGGATGCCCTCGCCGGATTACCGCCCGGTCCACCTCCTGCCAAGTGTGCGGTCGACCTGGCCTTGCACGATGCCTGGGGCCGCTCGATGGGCGAGCCACTATGGAAGCTGTGGGGCTTGAACCCGACTCGCTTACCCGTGTCGTCGTTCACGCTCTCGATCCCCGACGATGACGAGGCGCTCGAACGGGCTGCTCAGGATGCTGCACATCTCCCGTTCCTCAAACTCAAGATCGGTTCGGGCGATGTGGACCGTGATGTTCAGATCGTCGCTCGCACGCGCGAGTTGACAACCGGCACAGTCTTAGGCGTTGACGCCAACAGTGCGTACGACGAGGCCGACGCCGCCCGCCTGGTCCAAGCGCTAGCCGAACTGGGTGTGGCCTACGTCGAGCAGCCGCTGATCGCCGACGACGTATCGCGCTGGCATCGGCTACGGGCGTTGCTTCCGTCCGGAATGCCCCCGCTGATCGCCGACGAATCCGTTCAGAGCGCCGCCGACGTAGTCGCGCTTGCAGGTGGTGCGGATGGCGTCAACCTCAAACTGTGTAAGACCGCCGGACTGGCGGGAATGCGACGTGGAATCGCCGTAGCGCGGAGCCTTGACATGACGGTGATGATCGGCTGCATGGTCGAGAGCACCGTCGCCGTGTCTGCCGCCGCTCATCTCGCGCCCCTGGCCGACTTCTGCGACCTCGACGCGCCGCAACTCATTCGCGACACGGTTGGCGAAGGAGGCATGACCTGGACCGATGGGCGGATGACGCTGCCTGACGCGCCGGGCACAGGCGTGCGCGCCGTTGGCGTCCCTGTCGACTGATCAGAGCGTCACTTCCAACTCGAACAGAGGCAGAATCGGCAGGCCGTTGCGCTCCGAGATCGACACACCTGTTCCGGTCGGTTGGTAGGTTCGGTCGGGCGTGTTTCGCGTGTTCAGCACGTTGTACACGTCAACGCGGAGTTGCCATGCCGCGTCGACCAGGCGGAAGCGCCACGTGGCAGTCGCGTTGAGGCGCGCGTAGACGGGCAGGCGTGCATTGGGGGCGGATGGACGGAGCAGGAAATACTGCGGATCTCCGGTGACCGGATCTGTAACCGAGAAGCGGCCCGTCGGCTCGGCAAACGGCACACCGCTTCGGACCTCAGCGCTCAGGCCCAGGTCAATACGTCCCATCCGGCGGTTGACGACCGTGCGGATCTGGTGTGGAATACTCTGAACAGCGAGTTGGTACTCTGCGTCGCCCCGCTCCTGGCTGAACCGCTCGCTGAGAACGCCGCTGTAGAATGCCCAGGCCGTCCATCGACCTCGAATCAGTTCTGCTGTCGCTTCAAAGCCCAGAGCCCGTCCGTCCGCATCGGCATATTGGCCGAGCAGCGCTGCAGCCGAGATGCCCGGGCCGTCCAATCCATCTTTCGTCTGCTCAGGATCGAACGGAACCAACACGTGCCTTGTCAGCCGTCCGTAGCCTTCCACATCGAACCGGATGCCGGGCTGGGGTCGCCATTCGAGCCCTAGCGCCGCAGTCCGAGCCCGAGCGGGCTTGACGTCAGCATCTGCTGGAATCCAGCGACTCGAAAGCAAGTCGTAGAGGACCGAAAACCGATCCCGCAGGCGGTGGAGGTACTGCGCCGAACGACCTGCACCGGCTCGGAGCGTCAACCGATCCGTAACGTGGTAGGCGAGGGTAACATTGGGATCGACGAAGACATAGGCGCCTTGCGACGAAGTGCTCACGCGGGCGCCGCCCCCGGCACGCCACCGATGGCCTTCCAGTTCGACCTGGGTATAGGCGACCGACTCGAACGCGGTCTGCTCGACTCTCTCGCTCGTCTGCTTGGCCTCGCGGGTAGGCTGCTCGAGTCCGCCGTCAAGCCGGGAGCGGAAGCGGCGAGCGGCGAGGTGAACCCCGGTTCGCACGCTGACTCCGGCGCGGGGGAAGGCCTCTACGCCGAGTTTGGCGCCGTACTCATCGAGCCCGATCCGGTAGTCGGACGTGAGTAGCGTGCCTTCGGAGGGGCGAATGCGACTGCTCTCGCGCGCCGAATAGGTGGAACGGTAGAGCGTTGCCGATCCGAAGAGTTGGGTCGACGGCAGGTACTGGTACCTCAGACTCTGCAACTGATTTCCCCACCCGTGGTCGATCTCAAAAAACAGGTCGGCGGGACGCTGCCAGCTATCGAAGTCGAGCGAGAAGTCGAACGGAAGC
>CAXBBB010000054.1:0-8887 GCA_963973615.1 uncultured Rhodothermales bacterium
CCGGGCGGTTGACCCACAGGATCAACACTTCGTAGAGCACAAGTAAGGGCAGCGCCGACCAGAAGCCGTACGTCGCCGTGCGCGTCAGTTTGAAGTAGGAGCGGGCGTCACGTGAGAACGGATCACGCGGCAGAGAAAACAACGGCTGTTTTTTTGCATCGTTGGGTGGCAGAGGTGCAGCGTCACTCGTCATCGTCCCAACCTAGGCCTTGCAGGTTCAGCAGCGCGTCGTTGAGTTCAGCGCGACTATGAGCGTCCCGCAAGCGTTCAGCTACCGCGATGCCTGCACGATACACCTGCTCGGCTTCGCCCTTCCGCCTGACCGCTTCCAGCAGTTTACCCAGGTGATAGTACGTGCCGACATAATCGGGCTGCTCGCGGACGAGAGCCTGATAATGGCCAAGCGACTGCTCGAGATCGCCGCGCTTGGCATACTCCTGCGCTAGAGCAAAGCGCGTAAAGGCGTCTTCGGGATCGTCGGCGAGAAAGCCGAGCAGTGTGGGAATGCGGTCGATCACCAGCTGCCTCCGGCACCGCCGCCACCAAAACCACCACCACCGAAGCCGCCAAATCCGCCGCCGCCACCGCCGAAGCCGCCTCCGAACCCACCACCGCCACTACTTCCTCCCCCGAACCCACCGCCCCAGATAATGATCGGCGGGCCTCCACGTCCGCCCCCATAGCGCTTGCCTCCCTTTCCACCGCGCGACGAGAAGTAAAAGACGAGCAGAATGGCGAGCAAGATGAGTTGAATGGGGAAGCCGCCTTCGCCATCCGATTGCTCGACTTGTTCGAGCGCCTCGTATTCACCCGCTGCAGCTGCCATTAGCACCGAAGTCGCCTCTTCCAAACCCGCATAGTAGTCGCCGTCACGGAACTGCGGCACGAGCACATTGCGGACGATACGCGAAGCATATACGTCGGGCACCGCGCCTTCCAACCCTCTGCCGACCGCGATAAAGACGTCACGGTCATCAATCGCAACCAGTATCACGATACCGTTGTCGCGTCCTTGCTGTCCGACCCCCAAATCACGCCCTAAATCGGTAGCGTAGGTCGCGGGATCCGCTCCGTTGATCGTACGCAGAATGACGATCGCGATTTGGTTAGAAGTTGTATCGCTGTACGCTGTCAGCCGCGTTTCCAGACTTGTCTTCTGACCTGGTGTGAGTAGCGATGCCTCGTCAATCACGAAGCCCGTCGGGCGTACCTCGGACTGAGCGAGCGCCGATGGGGCGACGCAGAAGAGTAGGAGCACAAACAGCCGATACATCGACAAGAGGAGTCGAACGACGGAGATCAGCTATTATCGAACAGGTCGCCTACGTCAGGGGCATCTTCCGAGCCTGCGTCGGACTCGAAGGCCGCGCGCTGCTCAAATCCCATGATCCCGGCGAAAAGCGCAGCGGGAAACTGACGCACCTTCGTGTTGTAATTGCGAACGACGTTGTTGTAGTCGCTGCGAGCCACTTGGATTCGGTTTTCAGTGCCCTCAAGTTGGGCCTGTAAGTCGCGAAAACCAGCGGTTGCCTGGAGCTGGGGATAGTTCTCGGCGACAGCTAGCAACCGTCCTAGCGAACTCGACAGTGCCGACTGCGCCTCTTGAAACTGACGCAGCTTGGCTGGATCGTCCAGATCTTCGGCAGACACGTTGATGCTCGTCGCCCGAGCGCGGGCTTCGACGACGTTTTCCAGCGTTTCGCTCTCGAAGTCAGCAGACGCCCGAACGGTCGACACCAAGTTTGGTATCAGGTCGGCGCGGCGTTGGTATTGCGATTCCACGTTCGCCCAGGCCGTGTTGACGTTTTCGTCTTCGGTGACCAGAGAGTTGTACTGCCCGCAACCGGCACACCCGGCAAGGCCGAGCACGAGAACGAGGACAATAAGCGCGATGGCGCCAGGACTGCGCATGGAGGTAGGGGTCGAGGGAAGAGTCTTACGTACGAACGCCGCACACTAGCAGTTTCGCCCTCGCACCAGTCAGACTAGGCGCCTGAGATCCAGCATGACGTCCGTTTCCGAGAACTGCTCGGCATCCAATCCGAATACGTGCGCGGCAGCACTACGGATACGGCTTAGGACTAAGCCAAGCGTGCCAGCGACAAGGCTCGCGCTGATCAGACCGGAAGCGGCGAGGGTGCGTTTGGAGATCGACATTGAGCGACGAGTAAAGGGGTGACCAACTGGTACTTAACGACGTTAAGCTAATTCGGTGGTTGTGAAACTGCAACGCGTAATCGCTTGCAGACACAGGCTTTACGATTGGGTGACCTGGACCGCACACCAGCTTCTCAAGATGAGTCGGCTCCTGCCACCGGCTCGTCCGTTCACTTGCTAAATCCTTCGCCACATGAATACCCTCGCCGCTCGCATTGCTACGCTCGAAGAGGAATTTGCGCCGTTCGACGACCCGCTCGATCGCTATGAAGTGCTCATCGACAAAGGGCGCGACTTGCCTCCTCTTCCCGAGGGAGAAAAGCAAGAAGTTTTCCGCGTAAAAGGCTGCCAGTCGCAGGTGTGGATTATTCCCCGGCTGGAAGACGATGTCCTCCACTTCGCGGGCGACTCGGACGCGCTCATTACCCGCGGCTTGGTCGCCTTGCTGCATCAGGCGCTGTCGGGGCTTCCGGTAGAAGAAGTCCGCGAGGCCGATCTGGGCTTCATGGAACGTCTCGGCCTCTATGGACATCTATCCCCCACCCGCAAAAACGGCCTGTCTGCCATGCTGGACCGTATCCGCGCCTACTCTGCCTGAACCAACCTCTCTTATGTCTGAAAAGCCCGCCCTCGCCGACGCCCACGAGCGCGCCCTAATTGAAGGACGCGTAATCGAAACGCTCCGCACCGTTTTCGACCCCGAACTTCCCGTCAACATTTACGAACTCGGGCTCATTTACGATGTCCGCGTCCGCGAAGACCGCCACGTCGATGTAGACATGACGCTGACGGCGCCATCGTGCCCTGTCGCCGGGACGCTGCCGGGCGAAGTCGAGCGGAAAGTGTACGATACCGAAGGCGTCGAGTCGGCACACGTCGAGTTGGTATGGGATCCACCGTTTCGGATGGAAAACATGTCCGAAGAAGTGCGGCTGGAATTGGGACTGCTGTAACCTCATCCCTATAGGTCGGGCCTGTTAGCTCCGAGCCACGCCTTCGGCTCGAGCGGCCGCTTCCACGGCTTTGGCTACGTTCTCGACGACGCGTGGGTCGAATACGCTCGGGATGATAAACTCTGCGGTCAAGGTATCGTCCGAGATGGCCTGAGCAATGGCGTGCGCGGCGGCGAGCTTCATACCCTCGGTGATGTCGGACGCGCGGCAGGCGAGCGCGCCTTTGAAGATGCCCGGGAAGCAGAGCACGTTGTTGATTTGGTTCGGATAGTCGCTGCGGCCGGTCGCCATCACTGCCACGTGTTCGAAGGCTAGCTCGGGGGCGATTTCGGGATCGGGGTTCGACATCGCGAACACGATGGGGTCGGTCGCCATCGATTTCAAGTCGTCGACTGTAATCAAGTTGGGGCCGCTCAGACCGACGAACACGTCGGCACCTCGGATTACATCGGCGATGCTGCCCTCTTCGAGGTGCGGATTGGAGATCATCGCGAATGCCTGCTTGTCGTCAGACAGATCGCCGCGACCACGCACTAGCGCGCCGTTACGGTCGACGCCGATCAGGTTGGTGACGCCCAGGTCGAGGATCATCTTGCCGACCGCCGTCCCTGCCGCTCCGACGCCCATGACGATGACCTTAACGTCCTCCGGATTCTTGCCGACGACGCGCAGTGCGTTGATCAGCGCCGCCGTAGTGACGACTGCCGTTCCGTGCTGGTCGTCGTGGAAGACGGGAATGTCGAGCTCAGCTTTCAGACGCTTCTCGATTTCGAAGCAGCGCGGCGCGGAGATGTCCTCCAGGTTGATGCCGCCAAACCCGGGCGCGATGCGCTTGACCGTCTCGATGATCGCCTCGGTGTCGGTCGTGTCGAGGCAGATCGGAAACGCGTTGACGCCTGCAAACTCTTTGAACAACTGGGCCTTGCCTTCCATGACGGGCAGAGCCGCTTCAGGTCCAATGTCGCCTAGTCCGAGCACTGCGGTCCCGTCCGTGACGACGGCGACCATATTACCTTTACTCGTCAACTCGTACGCCTGCTCGGGATGCTCATGGATCGCCGTGCAAACGCGGGCGACTCCAGGCGTGTAGGCCATCGACAGTTGCTCGCGGCTCCGAATCGGCACCTTGCTGTCGACTGAAATCTTACCGCCCCGGTGCATCAGAAACGTCCGATCAGACACATTTACGACGCGGATGCCGTCGAGCCTTTTGATCGTACTCATCAGGGCTTCCAGATTACCGCCGAGCGAGTACACCGTCACGTCGCGCGTGAGAACTGGTCCCTCTGCTTGGATGATCTCGATGTCGCCAATATTAGCCCCGTGCTGACCAATGGCACTCGTGAGTCGGGCCAGCATGCCAGGTTGGTTGGAGAGCTCGACGCGGAGGGTGACCGAGTTACTGGCCTGGGGAAGAAAGAAGCGATTCATGGACGAGAGCTGAGTGAGAACGTAGGCAACGCGGTAGGACGACGCACGAACGGGTCCGGTTTTGAAGACCCGGCTGGTTTAGATAGTACGGAGCGCCAAAGACTATAAAAAAGCGGAGCCGACTGGATCGCTCCAGTCGGCTCCGCCGAGGGTGATGCGTGAGGCATAGAGTCAGAAGGATTAACCTTCGTCCTCGTCACCGTCGTCTTCGTCATCATCGTTGAAGTCGTCGTCGGTGTTGACCGAGCCTTTACCGGCTTTGGCCATCGCGTCGATTTCGTTGACGTTGGCTTTCGAAGTGGTCGAAGTGACGGGCTTTCCGCCACCGCCTTCGGCCTTGTCCGCTACCGACGCATCGGTAGCTTCATTGGCTTCGGCTTCCTCGAACTGCGCTTTGAGCGCGGCCAGTCCCGACAGTTCGCCGAGCGTAGCCGGACCGCTGCCCTGCTGCGAAGACGTGTACGACTGAATGTCCTGACGCTCGCGCTGCTGACCTTCGCGGCGCTCGCGCTGCTCGGCGTAGCGAGCCGTACGTGCGGCTTCGCGCTCCTGAGCGACTTCGGACAGGATGATGTCCTTGTTCTGCCCGTCGAAGCGAATGACGCTGACGCCTTCCAGTACCTGACCTTCTTTGTAGTTGTCGGCCGGATGTCCCCGACGCTCCAACTCACCGGCAGGAATAAAGCCTTCGACTTCGAGCGGCAGATCGACCGTAAGGCCGGCTTCTGCGACGCGCGTGACCGTGACCGGGTGCTGCGTGCCTTCGGCGTAGACGTTTTCGAACTGCTTCCACGGGTTCGTCTCGACCTGCTTGTGGCCCAGCGAGATGCGGCGGTTGCGCTCGTCGATTCCGAGCACCTGCACCTGAAGCTCTTCGCCCTTGCGGACGACTTCTCCGGGGTGACGCACCTTCTTGGTCCAGCTGAGGTCCGAGATGTGAACGAGTCCGTCGATACCTTCTTCGATCTCGACGAAGACGCCAAATGCGGTGATGTTGCGGACTTTACCCGACAGCGTCGAGCCGACCGGATGACGCGCGGCGATGCCGTCCCACGGATCGGCCTGCATCTGCTTCATACCCAGGCTGATCTTCTTCGACTCGTCGTCGATGTTGAGGATCTTGACCTGCGTGATCTGACCGAGGTTGACGACCTGGCTCGGGTGCTTGACGTGCTCCGTCCAAGACATCTCAGAGATGTGGACGAGTCCTTCGATACCGCGATCCAACTCGACGAACGCGCCGTAGTCGGTGATCGAGACGACCTTGCCTTCGACGACCTGGTCTTCCTTGAACGTCTCGTGGATGGTCTCCCACGGGTGCGGCATCAGTTGCTTGTAGCCAAGCGAGATACGCTGACGCTCGCGGTCGTAGTCGAGAACGACGACGTTGATCTGGTCTTCGATGTTGAGCACTTCCGACGGGTGCGACACGCGGCCCCACGAGAGGTCGGTGATGTGCAGCAGGCCATCGACACCGCCCAAGTCGACGAAGACGCCGAAGTCGGTGATGTTCTTGACGACGCCTTCGAGGATCTGTCCGGGCTCCATCGTCGAAAGGATCGTCTCGCGCTGGGCAAGCAGGTCCTTCTCGACGAGTGCTTTGTGCGAGATGACGATGTTCTCGTTGGCCGGGTTGAGCTTGACGACCTTGAACTCCATACGGCGTTCGAGGTACGCATCGAAGTCACGCACAGGGCGCACGTCGATCTGCGAACCGGGCAGGAACGCTTCCATGTCGCCCAGATCGAGCTGCGCGATCATGCCGCCCTTGATACGGCGAATGATGACGCCTTCGATGACCTCTTCGGCCTCGAATGCCTTCTCCACACGGCGCCAGCGCTGTACGCTGTCGGCCTTCGTTTTGGAGATGATCGGCTCGCCTTTGTAGTTCTCCTTGCGCTCCAAGAAGACCTCGACGGTGTCGCCGGGCTTCAGGTCTTGCGAGAACTCGTTCTTGGCGACGACGCCGTCGCTCTTGAAGCCGAAGTCAATCAGGACGTCTTTCGGTCCGACGCTGACGACGCGACCCGTGACGATGTCCTGCTCGGAGATCTGCGTGATCGTGCCTTCGACGAGCGCTTCGTAGGCGGCGCGGCGGCGACGCTCTTCGACTTCGTCCTCCTGGTTCTCCAGGTCGGCCAGGGTGACGACGTCACCGAGGATTTCACCGGTGTACCCGATCTGACCCTTGCTCTGGTTCTTGTTGAGGTCCGCGACCGTCATGGCGGCTTCGTCCTCAACCCGGTCGATATCATCGCCCGAAACAATCTCTTGGATCGTTTCGGCGGCGGCGCTCACTTTGTCGCTGACCGCTTCGACAGCGCGTTCGATAAAGCTCTTGTGCTCACCTTTAGCGGCTTGCTCGTCTGCTTCGGCCTTGGCCTGCTCGGCGGGCGTGACCGCCTCAACGACGTCTTCCACTTTGTCGGCAACGGTCTCAGCGGCTTCGCTGACGGCTTCCGTCGCAGTCTCGACGGCATCAGAAACGGCGTCTGCAGCGCGTTCGAGTACGCTTTCGTCCTCCTTGGCGGGCGCATCCTTGCTCACCGGTTCGGTGAGGGCAGCTTCGGGTTCGATCGAAGTGGGCGCGGTGTCTTTGGCGTTGGCCGCGTCTGCGGCAACATTGGCGACCTGCTCTTCGGCGAGGTCTTTTTGCTGGTTATCAGCCATGTAAATACGGTGAGGCGATGCCTCGTGCGTCCGTCGTCGTCGTCTTCCTCGTACGCGGTCGCGTGTTGCGTGTGTGAGGTCTCACGCGAGGAGAAGACGAGCGCACGTGCGCGGTCCCCGCAGAGAGCCAAACAACATACGGAAACAGGGGCGATTAGTCCCCTTCCCTGCTCTGCTCGACGAGCCTCACAACCAAATCCACCTGATCTTCCATCGAAAGCACGCCAGTATCGACTCGAACGGCATCAGGGGCACATTTGAGGGGAGCGACGGCACGATTAGCGTCGCGATGGTCGCGCTCGGACAGGTCATTTCGCACATGATCGAACGTAACATCTTGTCCACGGGCGACGGCTTCGACAAACCTGCGCTCTGCCCGGACATCGAGATCGGCATCGAGGAACAGCTTTAAATCGGCATCGGGGAACACGACCGTTCCGATGTCGCGCCCATCGAGGATGACGCCTCCGCCCTTGCCCGTCCAACCGTAAGCGATCTCGCGCTGCTTGTCGAGCAATGCATCCCGAACCCACGGCAGCGCTGCGATTTTGCTGGTCGCAGAAGTCACGTGAGGTTCGCGAATACGCTCGGTCACGTCGTTGCCGTTGAGATCGAGCGTGAGCAGTCCGTCGCGGTCATGGCCGAGCGTCAGATCGAACGGTTGTGGTAACGCGTGGAGTGTACGATTGGGCCACCCCTCATCAATCAGCGACAGGGCAACGGTTCGATACAGCGCCCCCGTGTCCAGATAGAGAAAGCCAAGTGCGCGGGCTGCCGCTTTAGCCGTCGAGCTTTTGCCTGACCCCGCAGGTCCATCAATCGCAACGATCACCGGCCTGATCCGCCAACGGACGTGCTAACGATGGTGATGGGGTTCGGATACCGGATCGGGCCAATGGGCGTCTGAATCGTCGGCGTGGCGACCAAGCGGATCGTGCTGGCTCCAGGCGTTTCCTGACCGGCCAAGGCGGTCGCGATGTTGAGCAGTTCGCCAATGTTGTTGCCGAAGAACGGCACCAAGTCGAGTTGAATACTGATAGGCACGACCGAGCGCTGCCCCGCGGGAAATGTGACACTACGATTGAACACCCCCGAGACGGTTTCGCGGTCTTGGAGAAAGAGCGTCCAGTCGAGTTCGAGCATCTGCGCCGTGCCGTTGGTCTGCGGGTTGTCGGCGCCCAGCATCAGGTCGAACGAGAGGGGCAACGAACCGCTGCTGGCCGCCTGGCCTAACCGAAGCAGATCCATCGGACGCACGTCGCTCGAAGTCTCGATGTTGCTCAGATTGACACCGGCGAGATTGGCCTGCTGGATCCCGTCGATAGCAAAATCGACGTTGCGAAGCGCCTGAAACTGGTTGAGCTGAGCGCAACTGCTCAACATGAGCAGGCAGGCAGAGGCAAGGACGAGGCGGCGTATCATGGCGAATGGGCTTGTGCTGCTGGCAATCTACGCGTTGGACCACGTCGCCGCGACGACTTCGGCAACGGGTAGCAGCGAGATTACGCGTTCGCCTTACTGCCGCGCGGCACGTCGGGTCGTCTCCTCATCAATCACGTCTCGGATAGCAGAAATCGTTGCATCGTTCTGCATGTACTCGACCCCATAGGTGAGATTGAACGCGTAGTCGAAGTCCGGCGGATTGTCGCCTTGCGTGTGTTGCAACAGGGTTTCGA
>CAXBBB010000055.1:0-8882 GCA_963973615.1 uncultured Rhodothermales bacterium
GACCGGCTCTACCGCATCGCGCGCCTCTTCGAGCGCGCCGTCGAGGTCTTCGGCGGCGACGAGCTGGCCATCGAGGAAGCGCGGCAGTGGCTTCGCACGCCCGCCTGGGCGCTCGGCGAGGCTACGCCGCTGGCCTACGCGCGCACCGAGACGGGCGCGCGCGAGGTCGAGACGCTACTTGGGCGTCTCGACTACAGCGTGCTCTCGTGAGCGAGGCCTCGCCTGCGACTGGGCTTTCGCCACCGGGCGCTGGACGCGTGACGGCGTGGCGCATCGTGCGGCACGAGCACGCCGCGTCGGCTTTCACCGGCATCGGCGCGCGTCTGATGGGCGGGCGCTTTAACAGCGCCGGAACGCCGCTCGTCTACGCGGCGGACTGCTACGCGCTCGCGCTTCTCGAAGTGCGCGTCCACGTGCCTTCGTTTCGCGGCATGCGCGGGCGCGTCGCCTTTCGGATTGAGTTCAGCGAGGACCTGGTCGAGCGCGCAGGTGCGGACGCGCTTCCGTCCGACTGGCAGGCCCGACCGGCCGCTCGGGCGGCTCAGCGCTTCGGCGACGACTGGGCGCGCTCGGGTCGGTCGGTCGTGCTGGCTGTGCCGAGCGTGATCGCGCCGGAGCACGTCAACTACCTGCTGAACCCCGACCACCCGGACTTCGGTCTCGTGCAGATCGGCGAGCCGGTGCCGGTCGTGGTAGACCCGAGGTTGACGCCGTAGGCTTATAGGTCGCAATGTCTACGAGGCGGATTCCAGAGTCTACCAGATTCAATTATGGATCTTATTGACTTCCCTGATCCAATCGTCCAGGGCATCGATGTCTGCTTGGAGTTCGTCTGGGGCAGGTGTGTCGGAGGCATCCGCCGGAGATTCGTCGTGGCCAGGGAGCCAGCGCGACGACTTAGTCATACCCTCTTCCATCGCATCGACATGTCGCTGCTCCAAGTTGGCGATGCGTCGAAGATTTCCTGTTTTGATCTCCCGCCCAAAACGCTTAACCGCACCATTGAGCATGACCTCTTCGACAGCGCGCTCCCATGTCTCCCGAAGACGGCCGTACCAGCTAGCTACTGAACTGTCGTAGACATCAGTGTCTGTTTCGTACACCTTTTTAAGGCGGATCACTTCCTGCTTCAACACCCCCACTCGTTGCTTCGGCTTTGCGCCTTTGAATGGAAAACCTTCCATGGCAACACCCAGCCCAGAAAGCGTAGTTAGGCGACGCTCGGTAACTGAGACATTCTGAACGGATGCCTCGTCTTGAACGTCCAAGAGAAAGACGAGATCGTGCGTAAAGACGACGACAGGCCGTTCGGAAGCCAAGGAGACAATCCGACGCGCCATGTGCTCCCGCCGACGATGATCAAGGGATGAACACGGGTCATCGAGAACGAGGGTCGAAGCGGACTCCTGGAGACTGATCTCAGCGAGAAGGGCCGCAAGAGCCGCGCACCGCCTTTCGCCCTCGCTCAGAATCTCGTCGACCTTGGCCGTAGCTTCATCCAAAGTCGGAAGCGCGAGTTGGTGTAGCGCCTTTCCCTTCTTTGCCCCCTTCGACTCGATTCGAGCTTCTATTTTGCCGAGGCCGAGAGAGGCAAGTTCGTGGTGGAATTGGGCGACTACTTTCTCGGTGGCAGCGCTCTCGGTGAGGGACCTCGCAAATTTGGAAATGCCGTTGGTATGCGTGTCGCCTCGGGAGTCTTCGAGCCTGGCGATTTGCTGGCGACGTTGGTGCTCGGCCTCAACGTCGCCAAGTGCTCCAGCGATGGTTGCGCGATCGTTGAGCATGACGTACTCGCTGTCGATAACAGCACGAGCCTCCGCGTCCATGACTTTCGTCATATTCTCTGCCTCAACAAGTTTCGATGCTGCAAGGCGGACAAGATCTTCCGGAAATGGCGACAGAGGTAGAAGCGGCGCCCACTCGGCACCTCCAGAAGGCGTTGTAGTATCGCATCGCCCCCGGAGTGCCGAGATAGCAGCATAGAGGGCGTCAGCAGCGTCAGTGTCAAGGTCGTTTAATTCAGTCGCCAGCGTTTCGTCGAGAATCGCGTCGACGTTGGCTCGGTCAAGGTGATCCCGAGCTGCGTCCCGCCGCTTACGCGCGCCATCAGCCTGCGCTCGGGTTTCGTCTTTGACGAAGTCTTCGAACCGTTGGAGTCGAGTTGAAGCATCACTTCCTAGAGGCTGATGGCACAGAAGGCAGGCATCATCCGTGACGGGGAATGTCCGCCCAGGATGCGCTTGGCTTTCGGAGAACGCGCGAGCGGCCTTCCATAACACGTTCCACTCTTCCGAACCGACCCCCTTGATAGGCTCGCCCGTAAAGGCATCAGAGGATGCTAACTCAGCTGCCCGCTCCGCCGCCTGATACCCATCGTGAGCCTTCCGGTAGGCGATGATGGCTTCATCTGCCAAATAAGCGGTAGCGGTAGCAAAGCGTTTCTGCGCCGCGGAAATCCGCTCGGCTTGCCGACGAATTTCAAGGGCACGCTTCTGAGAGTCGTCAGCGTCGAGTTTCGCCCGGAGGCATCGCAGTTCGATCAACCTTTTCGACTCCTCAGGTGAGAGCGTTGCGTGCTTCCGCACGGCCTCAACGGAACCGCCTATCCCTAGACTATCAAGGAGATTCGCAAGTGGGGTTAGCAGAGTGACGTCCGGCAGTTGGACACGGTCCGCCGCCAGCGCCACCTTCCTTTGCTCAATCGCGTGCGCCACCTTATCGCATATGGCCGAGAGCCGTTCCAAGAGGTTGAGGCCGGACGGAACATAAGCCATCTCATTGGACTGACTTATGTACACGGCTGCTGAGTGCGTATCAAACGTGCTGACAGCAGATAGCTCAACAGGTGCTGCCACACCAGTTTTCCAGTCGCACTGGTAATCGTCGTCGCCGACCTTGTAGCTAATTCGGGCAGATGGCGCGCCTCCTCCGTCTCGAAAGGCGTTGGCATGGACAGCAGGCGCACCGCCGCGCGCTCGGCACACCTGCTTCAAAACGCGCATAAAGCCTGATTTACCGGTACCATTCCCGCCGTAAATCAGCGTAAGGCCTTCGGTAGCAACCGTGAGTTCCTGCCCGTTTTTGAGAGCGTTGACATTCGCCAAAGATCCGATGCTGGTAATCCGTACGGGAGGTGCGTCATCGGGAACAGAAGCGATATGTTCTGAACAGATAGGCTCCATGCCGGGATCATCGGCGATCCCGTGTGCCGAAAGACAGCACGCGATGAAATAGTCCGTGTCCAAGTGAGCGTCCTCTTCAAGAGCAAGGCGGCGGAGAGCATCACGCTGCCAAGCAGGGCGGTTGCCTGACCATTTAACAATCTGGGAGATGATATCAGACATCGAAATCAGGCAGCGTAAGAGTTGGCGCCCACAGATCGAGCTTGGCCGAGGGCAACCGAGATGTCGAGTAGCTGCTCCACGTCGGACCGGCGCGCGCGCTTGAAGCGAGCGGCAACGGCTTCGACATCCATCGGATCGGCGGACTCACGCAGCACGCGCATGACGGACTGGGCGCGTTCGGCGGCGGTGTCGGGCCACGGCTCGGGCGCGGCGGCGCGCTCGGCGGCAGCGGCGGGCGTGATCGTGAGGGTGGCCTGCTGGGGCGCGTCCGGCGCCTGGAAGTCCGGCCGCAGGTAGCGCACGCGTCCGGCTGCTTCTTCTTCGCGGCGAGCAGCGTTAAGCGCGACTAGGCGGCTCAGGATCTGCTGCTCGTCCATACCGACGGGCCATCCATAGGCAGCAGCTACGAGGGCGTCTAAGCGGTCGTGCAACGCTAGCAGCGTGGAGACGAGTCCATCATCGTGGGCGCGTTTGTCCTTGCCGCTGAGCGGCTCGCCTGCGCGCAGCTTTTCGAGCGCGTTATACATCAGCGTGGGTGTCAGGCTCGGTTTAGCACTCATACGGCTTGCGCGATGCGCGTCGAGGGCTTCCGCTGCCGCTTGGATAGCCGATACCTGGTCGGCGGTCGCCCTGGGAAACGGGAATGGGTCAAAGATCTTAGAACCATTGTAGACTGGCCGATCTTCTAGTGTACCACCGGCGGCGGCGGCGGCCCACACAACATGGATGCGCGACGAAAGCACGCCGAGGTGGTAAGCATCGTCTGAGGCGATTACACGCAGCTTCTGGTCAGGCAAGACAGCGGCGTCGACGAACACGAAGTACCGGTGCTTAGATGTCTCGACCGTGGCGATGAAACGGTCAAGCCCTTCTAGCGCGCCGCGCAACTGAGGACGCGCCTCCCCGTGCAACCACCAGTTTTCCCGGTATGCCGTGCGCTTTTGGTTGTCTCGAAAGGGTTTTACCTCAGTAAGCAGGTGGTGATACAGCGCCGGATACCGCTCACGCACTTCGTCCTCGGTGAAACCAAAGAAGTCGATCAATAGCCGGTCCGGCTTGTTGCGCGCCACGTCGCCACCGGTTTTATACGGCCTGACTACTGGCGGCAGAGCGCTGAGGTCAAGTTCGAGACGCGCAACGTCGTTCTCCTCGAGCCGAAATCCAGTACCAAGGGGAATCAGGCCCATAAAGCTCAGGCCGCTGTTCGCGTCTAGAGGCTCGGCGCTCGTCACGTCAGCCCCCACGGTCAGGTCAGAGTGAATGATGCCCGTCATCGTCCGCGTTATCACTTCAGAGCCCACCTCGTCCGTACTTGAATGTTCGTTTGTGACCAGTGCGAGCACGCCCGCTTCTGGTGGAAAGCTCGACGCGAGTCCTCCGATCGTCATAGCCACTCGGACGGCGGCCCCGTCGGCCCCGTCAACCCACGGATGATCTGGGATCGCAAAGATGAGTGCAAGGCCGTCCTCGGCATTCAAGTGCTGCTCGACTATGCGGCGGTTGTAGACCATCGTCAGACTGTTCGTTGTTATCAGTCCGAAGCGCTGGGCATGGCCGCTGCGCACAGCACGCGCTGCCTTGTGCCACCAGTACATCACCAGGTCGGCGGACTCGGGTACGTCCGGGTAGGCCGCTCGGAGCGCCTCGACGTAGCCGTCGCCCAGAGCGTCTCGCATTCGCTTGTTGCCGACAAAAGGTGGGTTGCCGACGATGAAGTCCGCCTCGGGCCACTCGCCCTGGCGCGCGCCGTCGTAGTCGTAGACCGGCGTCGTCGCCGACGCGTCCGGCACCTGGGCGCCCGTCGCGCTGCTCGCCTTGGTCGTGCGCCCGTCCCAAACCGTGACGGCCTCGCCCGACGCGCTCACGCGCCCTCTACGGCCCTCGAACGCGAGGACGGCGTCCTGGCAGGCGATGTTGCCGAACGCCCGGAGAACGGGATCTGAGAGGCCCTGCGCGCCGTCGTGTGTGCGCAGGTGCCATTGCAAGTAGCCGATCCACAAGACCAGATCCGCAATCGCCGCCGCGCGTGGGTTGACCTCGATGCCGAGCAGCTGTGCAGGCGTCACCGCCGCGCCCTCGACTTCGAGCGACGCCTCGCCGTAGCGCGCCAGCGCGCGGGCGACTTCGCCTTCGAGCCGCTTCAGGTGCTCAAGCGTCACGTAGAGGAAGTTGCCGCTGCCGCACGCCGGATCCAGAATGCGCACGCTCGTCAGCCGCGACAGGTAGCGCCGCAGCTCTACCAGCGCCGCCTCGCGCGCCCGCTTCTCCCCCGCTGCTCGCGCCTTCTCGCTCGAATAGCTCTGCGCGTCGGCCTGCTCCTCGATCTGCGCGACGGCTACCTGCGTCGCCTCCCACTCCTCGCGCAGCGGGTCGATCACGGCCGGCATGACGAGGCGCTCGACGTAGGCGCGGGGCGTGTAGTGCGCGCCGAGTTTGTGGCGCTCTCTAGGGTCGAGCGCGCGTTCGAGCAGCGTGCCGAAGATGGCGGGCTCGACTTGCCGCCAGTCGGCCGATGCGGCCCGGGCAAGCAGCTCGCGCGCCTGCTGCGTGATCCTGAGCGCCGAGTGGTCCTTGAAGAGGCTGCCGTTGAAGCGCCGTAGCCTCGCGCCGAGCACGCCCGAGAAGCCGCCCGTGTCCATCGTGCGCCACAGATCTTCCATTGCGTCGGGCAGCACGTCCAGGCCGAAGCGGTCGGACGTGAGCAGGTCTGAGAACGCGCGGCTGGGTATCAGCCCTGCATCTTCGGCGAACATGGTGAACAGGCAGCGCGACAGGAAGCCGAAGACGGCGTCCGGTGCGGGGCCGGATTCGAGTTCGGCGGCAAGGCCCGCCAGCGTGGCCGCAACGCCGCGCGTGACGGCGGCCTGGTGCCGGGAAGGGTCGAGCGCGTCGGGGTCGCTGAGCGCCATCCTGAGCCGCTCCCGAGTGGCTGCGCCCTTAAGCTCGGGCAGGTGGATGCGAAAGCGCTGGGCGTCGGGAAACGGGACGTAGCGCTGAGCACGTCCGAACGAGGCGTAGAGATCGAAGCAGTAGCCCACGTCGGCGACGATGACGAGCGGCGGGGGCGGCTCGTGGTCTTCGAGGTTGCGCGCGTAGCGGGCCGCCTGGTTCTTGGCGGCCGCCATCGCACCTTCCCACGCCGACGATCCTCTGACGCCGTGCCCTTTGCGGCGCTTGCCGCCTTTGGCGAGCTGCTCGTCGATGCCCTGCTTGGTTTCGAGCACGAAGGCTCCGCGCTTGTACAGGTCCGCCCGTCCGATGCTCTCGGTCGTGCCGTCAACGAAGCGGATGGGCCGCTCAAACACGTAGGCGTCCTGCTTCACGTCGGCCGTGGCGACGCCCGGAATCTCGGCGCCGAGCAATTGGCAAAGTTCGACCAGAAATGGCTGGCCGTTGCTGCGCTCGGCCGCCTGGGCTTTGGACCACCGCTCGACGAAGGCGTCTACTTGGGCGAGATCCGGAGAGTCTGATTCGAAGGTCGGCAAGGTGCTACGCGTGTGCTGGTAGCGCGCAAGGTAGCACCTCAACGGGTGCGCTGCACGGTCTGGATTTACAGGTGGTAGTCAGCGCCCAAGTCTGCTAAGCGTGGATGGCGCACCGGCGAGAAAGGGCTTGCAGGTAGCTTGCCACATTGCTACCTTTCTACTTACACAGAAACACAGCTATATGCAGGTCGTCACTCTACTCGCGCAAAAAGGCGGCGTCGGCAAAACCACGCTCACGCTGCACTATGCCGTCGAGGCGCTCCGCCAGGGCTTCTCGCGCGTGGCCGTGATCGACACCGATCCCCAAGGCTCGGCTTCACGCTGGGCAAAACGCCGCGCCCAGGAAGCTCCTATCATGCTCGCCGCCAACGAGACCAACCTCGGCGACGCCGTAGCCGCCTGCCGCGAAAACGAGGTCGACCTCGTTCTGATCGACACGCCCCCACACGTCGAAGCGTCGACCGCGCACGCCGCGCGCCTGGCCGATCTATGCGTCATCCCCTGCGGCTCGTCCGTGCTGGACATCGAAGCCATTGGCGGGACAGTCGCCATACTGGACGCGCTCGACAAACCGGGCGTGATCGTGATCAATCGGGGCCGCCACAGCTCCAACGTCAACGCGTCTGCCGCTCGCGTGCTTGCGGCCTACGAGCTGCCCATCTGCCCTACCCTAGTTATGCGCCGCGCGGCGCTCGAAGACGCCTTCATCGACGGTCGGGCGGTAGCCGAACTCGACGCCTCGGGCAAAGCTGCTGCCGAGATCACCGACTCGTGGTCTTGGATTACCACCCACCTTCCGTGACACCCTGGATCCCATCTCCTATGGCCAAGCCCAAATCATCACTCGACGCCTTCTCGGTCACCAAGCCCGAGCGTCCGATCAAACCTGCAGAGAGCCAGACCCCGCGCGCCCCAGCCTCGGAAGCCACGCACCGAAAGAAGGCGGTCCGCATCAAGGTCGAGGCCGCGCGGCAGCTTGCACGCCTCAAAGCCGACACCGATACGACCGAGCAGGACCTGCTCGCCCAAGCGCTCAACCTTCTCTTTGAGCAGCACGGTTTGCCTAAAGTAGCATAGTAGAAAGACAGAAAGGTAGCAACGTAGCAGTCTCCCGTTTGCGGCACGCGACGAGATGCTCATACGTACCCGCCTTGGAATGCTGCACAAAAATGACCCCCCTTGGCGTAGAAGTGCGAAGCGGGGCACTGGCGGAACTGGTTGATCGAGAATCATGGCGCCACTCAGGACCGGTTCGATCACCTCGCACGCTGCTCTGGGTCACACTACCTACAGATTCTCTTTTTATAGATTTAAGTATTTATATATTTAGCGTCGCTCAGAAGCTCATGTAAAACCAGGACTTGCAGCGACTAAAAGGGGTCATTCTTGTGCGCAAAGGGGGTCGTCCTTGTGCAGAAGGGGGGTCATTCTTGTGCGCAAAGGGGGTCGTCCTTGTGCAGAAGGGGGGTCGTCCTTGTGAGGCCCTCAGAGGCTCCATTCCCACAAAAGGGGTCATTCTTGTGCAGAAGGGGGGTCGTTCTTGTGCAGCCCCTCGCTAGGACGCCTCGGCGAGGACGCGCTATCCTGCCCTATGTCTCTGCTCACGCATACCTCGACGCTTGCTAAGCACTCGGCCGCCATCCAGGTGGCCGGTGACGTGTCGCTGCTCCAGCGCCGCGCGTGGGACATGCTGCTCTACCACGCCTTCAACGAACTCGAAGCAAGCGAGACCCACACCATCGGGGTTGGCGAGCTGACGCGCATGCTCGGCATCACGACGCGCAACAGCGTCCACCTGCGCGAGACGCTCGAAGGTCTTACCTCGACCATCGTCCGGTGGAACGCGCTGGGCAAGGACGGCAAACGCGACTGGGGCGCTTCGTCCATGCTAGCTTTCTTCCGAGTCCGTGAGGGCACGATCGAGTACGGCTTCGGTCCGATTCGTAAGAACCTGCACAATCCGTCCATGTACGCCCGCGTGCGGCTCATGACGACCAACCGCTTCACGAGTAAGCACGCGCTCGCGCTCTACCAGCTTGCGCTCGACTACGCC
>CAXBBB010000056.1:0-8837 GCA_963973615.1 uncultured Rhodothermales bacterium
CCGGTATGTTGATCGCGGCGTTTGGAATCGGTACAGCGGCGTCCGTGGTGCCGCAAGCGTGGTCCATTCGATCGAGCGGGCTGCTGAAATGGCCGGGGCGTTCTGCGATGGCGCGTGTCGGCACCACCTATCGCCGGTTCGCGCTATTCACGACGCCTGCTGTCCTGCTCCACACCGCTGCTGCTCGCCTTCCGATCCTGATCGTCGGCGGGTTCGCTCTGGCTTCGGACGTGGGACAACTGGGGCGGACATTTTTCGCTGTTGGAGCACCCCTCTCGTTGGTTGCCGGATCAGTCGGACGCGTGTTCGTGGTAGAGGCGGCGGCCCGCATTCGGATCGGAGCCGAGGCCCTGTCCGAGTTGTCGCGGACGTACCTGTCGCGCCTGGTATGGGCGGTCGCCGGACCTGTAGCCGTCGTTGTCGTGCTCGGGCCGGACCTGTTCGCGTGGGTGTTTGGCACCGAGTGGCGAGCGGCAGGCGTCTACGCACAGTGGCTCGCGCCGTGGATGGGAGCAATGGCGTGCGCTTCGGCTCTGACGGGCCTATTCGACGTAACCGGAAAGCAGCGGTCAGACGCGCTGTTCTCCATCGTCCACGTCGGCGGAATCGTCGGCGCGCTACTGATCGGAGCGTACGCTGGCGAGGCCACTGGCTGGGGCGAGGTTCTAGGTGCCGTCGCCGGACTGGGCATCGGCGGGTGTGCTCTGCGTCTTGCACATCTGGGCGTGTTGCGAAGTGCAGCGCCGGGCGGACCGACTTGGACGCGCGCGAGCCTGCTTCCGCTCTTCGTCAGCGTGGCGACGGCGACTATCGGATTGAGTGTCGATGACTCGATGCGGATCGTCGTGCTCGTTTTCGGCGGGCTACTCTACCTGACGCTGGCGTGGGTCTCGCTCGCGCGGAAGTCTCGGTAAAGATGTCAACTCTTGGAGAGTTGACATCTTTCGGTTCACGATAAATCGAAACGCGCCGCCCTCCGAATCATCGAAAGGCGGCGCAGAGGTCAAACGAGAACGGATATCAGAGAATCGACCGGAACGTGCTCGGGACGCTTTCGGGAGCGGCTTTCTCGGCTACGTCAGGACGGCTCGGTGCATCGGCAGCAGCGGCGTCGGTACCGCAGTGCGTTGCGAAGGCGTTGGCTACGTCCATTGCAATGGCGCCCGCGCTGCGGCCTTCGATGTGACGACGCTCGACGACAAAGACCGGCTCGCCCTCTTTCAGCAGTGCCATGAACGGCGACGACGGCGGAATCCCAGCCAGGTGCTCGCGCATCCGGGCGGTCGCTTCCAGGTCCTGCCCGGCGAACACGGTCAGGTAACGGTCGGGCTGGACCGGTGCCTGCTGCGCCATCGCAACGGCTGGGCGAGCATTAGCAGCCGCACATCCGCAGACCGAGTTGATGATGACGAGCGTCGTGCCGGTATCGTCTGCAAGGGCAGCATCGACGTCCTGCGCCGTGCGCAGTTCGGTGACGCCTAAGCGCGTCAGTTCCTGGCGCATCGGCGCGACGAGAGGTTCGGGGTACGGCATGAGTATCGGAGATTGGTGTTATCGGAACGTACGGTCCCGAACGGGAAAGGCGGAGGGCTGGATCCTCAGTGCTGACGAAGACGGCGGGAGTATCCGGCCTATCGGTAGCGCTGGACGCCGCGCAGGTTGCGGTCCATGTCGTCTTGGTCGAGCACCCAATCGTCGGCATGGAGGTCGATGCTCGGCTGGGCAAGCGTATCGAGGCGGCCCTTCAACTCGCCTCCCAGTGCATCCAAGCGTTCGTCGAACGTGTCGAGCGCCTGCGTCACTCCCGGTCCGTAGCGGTGCAGCCAGGCGACGGATTCGAGTCGGTCGTCCAGGATGCGGTGGCGAAGGCGTCGGCCACGCGGCGATGCGAACGCATAGACGAGCGTTCCGGCCGCAGCGGCGGTAAAGAGCGTGGAGATCCGCATGGCGATATAGGAAAGCGATCTAGAATGGTAAAAAGGTGTTGAGCGGGCGTATTGTTTCCCTGATGCACCGGAACGCATCTTGCGGCGTTCAACCAATCAGATTCCCTTGTTTTGTTATGCGCCTGCTGCTACTCGTCGCTGTCCTCATCGCTACTCCTACTGCACGGGCGCAGAGTAGTGCAGTATCGTCGTCAGTCGGCGACCGCATACGGTTGGCGGCGAGCGGTTGGGACGGAACGCAGTACCGGTTCGGTGGGACACGCATTTCCGGCATCGACTGCTCGGCGCTGATGGTAAGCTGGTTCGACCACTTGTTTAACATTCGGCTCCCCCGCACATCGAGCCAGCAGTTTCGCGTCGGCACCGAGGTAGACCGCAAGCGATTGGCGGAAGGTGATCTGGTGTTTTTCGGCTCCCCCTCGACTATTACCCACGTCGGCGTCTACGTTGGACAAGGCGAGTTTGCCCACGCGTCGACCTCGGGCGGCGTAACGGTGAGTCCGATGTCGGGGGACTACTGGTCCACTCGCTACCGCGGCGCGCGTCGTGTGCTGGACGGCGTGCGCTCCGCACCTCCCATCATGAGCCGACCTGCCATCGCTCTCTCCGCCCCGACTCCCCGCCCTGAAGCGCCTGCCGCAGAGCCAGCAGCCGAACGAGGCGCGCCGACGTTCACCACGAGTACGACTGGCAAGAAACCGAAGACCAAGCGCCGCATCGGATGGTGACTCGGGACCGACCGTCTACACGGGATCTTTTCACCCCATGATCCGGTTGACGACGCCACTACTAACTCACATCGCCGCTGCCCATTTGGGTCGTGGCGATTATTGCTTTTTACCCTAGCCCTCCATTCCACCCGCATGGCTACCACGTACCTCACCCAGGAAGCGCTGACGCGACTGCGCGACGAACTCAAAGATCTCAAGACCAAGGGACGCGCCCGGATCGCCAGCGCCATCGCGGAAGCCCGCGCTCAAGGTGACCTGTCGGAAAATGCGGAGTACGATGCCGCCAAGGAAGAGCAGAGCCACCTCGAAGGCCGGATCGCTCAGCTCGAAGAGACCATCCTGAACTCGCGGGTAGTCGATGAGAAAAACATCGACCCCACCAAGGCCTACATCCTGTCCAAGGTCAAGGTGAAAAACCACAAGATGAAGAAGGATCAGACGTTCCAACTCGTCTCGCAGGAAGAGGCCGATACGAAGACAGGCAAGATCTCGATTTCTAGTCCTATCGGTAAGGCGCTGCTGGGCAAAGAGGTTGGTGATATCGTCGAGGTCAAGGTGCCGGCAGGGAAGATCAAGCTCGAAGTGCTCCACCTGAGCCGCTAAACCATGCGCGTGATACGCCGAATCCTGAGCCTGCTCGTCGCCCTGCCTCTGGCAGCGGTGACGAGCTACCTAGGGTTCTGCTTTATGCTGATCGCCTTCTACGCCATCGTCCCTCCCCCGACGACCGGCGTACACATCCAGCGACGCATCGAAGCCCTTGCGTCCGGCTCGGAGTACACCAAGCGCTACGACCCGGTGTCGCGGAGCAAGATCAGCGGGCATTTGGCACACGCGCTCGTCGCCGCCGAAGACGGGCGTTTTTACCAGCACGGCGGCATCGACTGGGACGCCGTCAAGAAGGCGCTCGAGGACAACAAAAGACGCGGACGGGCGTGGCGTGGCGGCAGCGGTATCACGCAGCAACTCGTCAAGAACCTGTTTCAGACGACGCATTCGTCGGGATGGCAGCGCTACGCGCGTAAAGCGTTCGAGGTACCGCTCGTCTACGCCGCCGAGTGGACCTTGAGCAAGGAGCGTATCCTGACGCTCTATCTCAACGTGATCGAGTGGGGACCCGGGGTGTACGGCGCTCAGGCCGCGGCGCAGCATCACTACAACATCGACGCGGCCAACCTGTCTCGCAGGCAGTCGGCTAGCCTGGCCGCCATCGTTCCCGCCCCGCGTTCGCGCACGCCCGGACGTATGGGCCGCTACACAGGGATCATCGAGACGAGAATGCGGCAGATGGGGTGGTGATCGCGAGAGATGAGGACGCAGATCCGTCGTGTTTCAAGGCGTGTCAGAGTCTGATTCAGAGCGAAAGGTTTTTCCTGATTTCCTATGTCATAACGATGACACAGCCGGTTCGTATTGTACGCGCGCACGAGAGCACATACATACGAACATGCTACATAAAGTCGACCTGAGCGCACATCGCCACACGCCAAGCAACGCTGACGTGGCCGACGCGCTCGATAAAACGGCGCAGATGCTCGACGAGCGCGGCGCTAATCCCCATCGCGTTCAAGCCTACCGGACGGCTGCCGACACGATTCGGGCGACGCCTTCGCTGATCGCCACTCAGGTGTACGCCGGAGGCGCCCAGTCGCTCGAAGCGTTGCCGGGTATCGGCACGAGTCTGGCGCAGCGGATCGCGGGCTTCGTCCACACGGGCGAGATGCGGATCCAGCGCGAGTTGCGCGAGCAGACCAAGCCCGAACGCCTGCTGATGCGCGTACCCGGCATCGGCCGCACGACGGCGCGACGACTGCGCGAGGAGGCCGGTATCGAAACGCTGGAAGCTCTGGAAATTGCCGCATACGATGGCACCCTCGCCGCTCTGCCCGGCTTCGGCGACAGAAAACTGCGGTCAATCCAGGCGCAACTGGATGCCCTGCTCGCCCGCTCGACGCGCCGAGACGCTCGACGCCGTCCGCCCTCTTCCACCGCAGCGCCGCACGTTGCCGATTTATTGAGCATCGACGCCGAGTATCACGACGGTGTACGTCGGGGCATTCTGCGCCGTATCGCTCCGCGCCGGTTCAACGCATCGGGAGAAGCGTGGCTACCTGTCTTGGATACGCGCCGTGCCCACTGGCGAGTCACCGCGCTGTTCTCCAACACACCTCGCGCGCACGAGTTGGGCAAGACGGACGACTGGGTCGTGCTCTACATTTCGGGGCAGAACGGCGAGCACACGGCGACGGTCGTAACCGAGACCCGCGGCGAGTTAAAAGGCAAACGCGTGGTTCGCGGCCGAGAACCGGAGTGTCGCGACTACTATGGCACCATGACGCGGCAGGCAGCGTGACCCGGCACCCGTCGCCTACCCGCGCGTTGGCTAACTCGATCTTCCGAACGCCATCGTGTCCTCGAATCCTGCCGACTACCTGCTCATCATCATCGGCACCGTCGTCGGCTTCGGACTGCTCGCGGCGATCCTGTTGCTGCCCGTTTCGCGCTTCATTACGCGCGAACGCGAGCGCGGCGACGCCTGGAACGACGAGATCCAGCGCCGCCACAATGCGCCACCCGAGCCTACGAGCCGACGTGAACCAGAGGACGCAGCCGATCCATCGTCTTGACGCCGATCCCCTTGACGCGCGTCAGTTGATCCGGCTCGGAGAATTGACCGATCTCGGCCCTCAGCGCCAGGATTCGTTCGGCCGTCTTGGGACCGACGCGTGGCAGACGTTCCAGTTCAGCCTGACTCGCCGTGTTGAGATTGACGTAGACCGGTCCGCTGTCGGCTTTCCGAGCGCGGGTAGCTCGTTGAGGAGCAGGTTCGGCAGCAGCGACCTCCACTTGCGGCTCAGCGATCTCGCCAACGTCAACCGACCCGAGCGAGTCGGCGAGCGCGGCGAATCGCTCAGCGCGCGTGCTCTGGACAAGAGATGTATCGGGCGGACTGACCGGGATACGCTGCGCCGCCAGTCCCCCGACGAGCAAGACGAGAAGCGTGGCGAGCGTACGCGTCTCGATCTGGGTGAGGGCTACGTGTTCTTGAATGCGGAAGAGGATCGTCATGTCGGTAGCGTCGGTGTGCGTAATCAGACCCGGAGAGAGGCGGCACGTAACCTCGGTGGTCGATTTTTTCTGCATCCGCGCGCTGCTATCGCCGTTTCGTACCCATGATTGTCCGCACCGAAGCCGTCACCTTGCGCACGTTTCGTTATGGCGAGACGAGCCTCATCGCGTCGCTGTTCACCCGCTATGCCGGACGCATCTCCGTTCTCGCAAGAGGTGCGCGCGGCCCAAAAAGCCGCTTCGGTGCTACGCTTCAACCGATGAGCTACGTCGAGGCGCTCTACTCGTACAAGGCGACGCGATCACTCCAAACGTTGCGCGAGGCCAGCCATGTTGTCCGCTTCCCTGCCCTATCGACCGATCTTTCTCGCCTGACGCCGGGGCTGCGTATGGTTGAGTTGGTATCGGCACTGACCGAGGAAGGAGAACCCAATGTCGCGATTTTCAACCTGCTGACCGAGTCGCTGCAAGGCGCGAATGCCGCACCGGACCGTCCCGAAAACGCACTTTTCTACTTCGAGATGCGACTAGCCGAGTTGCTCGGCTTCGCGCCGCAGTTCACCAAAGCCGACGTGCAATCCGTCGGCGACGACGGTGGCACGTTGGGCTTCGACAGTGGCTTGATTCAATCGTATGAGTCGAGCGGCATTGCCGAACGCGGTGTGACCTATGGCGCCGGACGACAGCGCATCGCCTCGCGTCGTGTGCTTCGCTCTTTCGCCGTCGCCAGCCGCGCCAGCCTCCGGGATGTGCTCCGTATGCAGATCACCGACGACGACGCGCGCGCGCTCGGCCTGCTGATCGAAGACTATCTGCGCTACCACGTCGAGGACGCGTACCCGTCGCGCTCGGACGATGTGCGGAGTGCGTTGCGCGTGGGTGTAGGCTGAGTGCGACGCACACATAGTCGTTCGTGAAATCGGCCAGGCCGACATAAAAAAAGGCATTGCGTCTTGCCCTGACGGAATAGTACGTGTAGTTTGACCACACACATGTCCACACAAAGTCGACACCCTCGCGCCATGCCCCGCCGCCAACTCACTCAAAAGCAGTACGAGTTCCTCCACTACCTGCGCGAATACGTCACTGAGAACGACGGCATTTGGCCAACGTACCGTGAGATGGTCGACCACTTCGATTACCGCTCCCCTAACAGCGTCACGCAGAACATCCAGGCGCTCTATAAGAAGGGGTATCTCGAGCGCGACGGCGACATGTACCGCATCGTCGGGATGGAGCAGGACAAGCATGGCATTGCAATCCGAGGCTTGATCTCGGCAGGTCGCTTGCAAGAGGCCGTTGAGGAAAACATGGGGTCGATCACGCTCGACATGCTGTTCCCCGACCGTGACCGCATGTTCGCGCTCCGCATCTCGGGCCGGTCGATGCAAGGCGCCAACCTCAACGACGGCGACTACGTCCTGCTCATCGACGACGACATTCCGCAAGGCGGCATCGGCGCAGTCCTTTACGACGGCGAAACGTCGCTCAAACGCGTCTACCAGGACGGCAGCGGCCTGCGACTCGAACCCTGCAACGACGAATACGAGCCGATCCACATCAGCCCCGACATTTTCGAGGAAGTCCGCATCTTGGGACGCTACGTCGGCCACGTCAACCAGAACGGCATCCACCGTCGCCAAGCGGCGTGACGCAGGCCCCGAAACCGGGTCTTGCGAGTCGTCCGGGAGTGGCATGGGTGCGGTTTGCACTGAACACGCTCATATTTGGAGCGAAATTGCAGTTGGTCCCGCTCTCCCTTTGGATGGCCTACGTGCTGATCGGTCATGGAATGACACAAAGAGGAGGTGACAGTTCGATTCCTGTCGGTATCGTCATCCTAGCGGTCTTTCTTGCACTAGCCGCCACCCTTCTCAACCTTTCTCTTTTGAGAAGAGGAGGGTTTGACCAGCACAATCCCTTTGCGCGCAGCCGTAGAGATAGCCGCCGAAAACGATAGCGGATCTCGCGCTTTGGCCCAAACAGCGCAACGCCATCAACGCGACGCCGCCTCGCTGATTCGACTACTCAGGCAACCGGGATCGTTCCGTCGTCGTGCAAGGCTTCCTTTGCTCGAACGACGATGAAAAAACCCTCCTGGCGCCGCGGACTCGAAAAGCGCGGCGGTTTCTGGCGCAACGCTAGGTGGTACGATCTCCACCTGGAACGCCGCCTGCCGCTCGCCTTTCCGATGTTCGAGGAAATGGTCCAAGCCCTCCCTCCCCTCGACGACGGCGCCCACGTATGCGACATGGCCTGTGCGACGGGCAATACGACGTTTACGCTCCTTACGGCGTATCCCGACGTTCACCTGACGCTGCTCGACGAAGCCGACGACCTCCTCGCAGTCGCCGCCGAAAAGATTTCTGAGTTCGAACCCGAAGCCCGCCTGATGCGCGCCGACATCTCACGCGACGGAGATGCCCTTCCCGGCGGCCCCTACGACATCGTCGTTTCGGGCCTGGCGCTCGAACGGTTGGTCGGCGAGGAAGCGACTCCCGCCGAAGCCGAGACCCGATGCGAACTACTCTACCGCAGCGTGTTTGACGCCCTCGTGCCAGGTGGCCACCTGATCGTGGGCGACCAGGTCGAAGCGCTCGGCCTCTACCGCTTGATGAAAGCGATGGAGCGCGCCGGATTCATCGACGTCGACTGCGCGTGGCGGCAAGACGACTTCTTTGTTATCGGCGGGCGCGTTCCGGAGTAGCGTTCGTCGCGGCGCTCTTGCTGCGGCGGCAGCGCTCGGAGCAGTAGACGACCGACTCCCAATCGCGCTCCCACTTCTTACGCCACGCGAACGGTAAGCCGCAGGTGGGACACGTCTTGGTGGGCAGGTCGGACTTCTTGCGCTGACGCGGCATCGGCTCAGGCTTCCGGGTCGGGCTCCTCGCCCATCCACGGTGCCGACGAGATGTCGCGGCTCAAATTGTGCGCCAGCCGTGTCGGAAGCGGAATCTTGTACTTGGGGGAGAGCACCAGCGTCAGCGCGCACGCTTCGGGCAGCGTGATACCGCTACCCACACTGACGTACACCGGCTGTACGCCAGTCCGCGTTCTCACCGCAGCGCCTACCTCCTCCCCCTTATCGACG
>CAXBBB010000057.1:0-8782 GCA_963973615.1 uncultured Rhodothermales bacterium
CGATGACGTCGTCCGACGTGTACTCGGCCACGTCGACGCCGTCGGGCGTGATGCAGGCGCGCTGGCGTGCCGTTGCCGGGTTGCGCTTGACGGCCACCAGACCCTTGCCTTCCAGGTACGACAGGTCACGCGACAGCTCTGCGCGCGTCGTTTCCACGTGGGCCTGGAGCACGGCACCGTAGAGCGCCTGCTCGCCCACGTGCTGCGGGCGGCGGGCGCAAAGCGCGCGCAGGATCGCCCACCGCGCCTCGGCGCGCTCGTGAGCTTCGTAATCGGGATAAGACATGAGGGCGGGTGGAAGTACAGGTGGTCGGGTTAGGCGGGCGGTAGACGATGCATCAGCTTGGTCAATTCGTCCCAGAGCTTGTCCAGCCGCTGTTCGGTGCGGCTCTGCCAGTTGATCCACTCCTCCCGCCGCGTGTACGTCTCGGGCATCTGAGACTGCATCTGTCGCACGGCCGTCTCGACCGCGTCGATGCGCTTGTTCTGGCTCGCGGCATCGGCGAAGAGGCGGCTGAGCTTATCGCTGCGCGCGAACGCCCACGCCATCACTCCCAGGAGGATCGAGGGCAGTGCGGCCAGCGCGACGGGTAGGTAGGTGTGGAGCATCGGCGGATCAGATAGAGATCGGCGCCGGGTCGGGCCGAGGGCGGGGCGAGCGCGGCACAGCCCACGACGCGATCGTGCGCAGCGCGCCGTACGTGCTCACGATCGCGGCCAGCGTGTACATCACCGTGCCGGTCCACGCGCCGGCCTGCCCGAAGCCCATGCCGCAGATCGACCAGGCGAGCGTCGCAGCGAGCGCGCCCGCAAACGCTGTACGCGGCATCCGAAACGCCATTCCTAAGCCCAGCGGTACGGCAGAGAGCAGAATGAGCAGCCCCACCGGCTGCTCCAGGTACCGATAGGCGGGCATCGCCAGCATCGACTCGGATGAAAGCGTGACGTAACCCCACGCCACCTGTGCGAGCGCATAGAGCACCATCACGATGCGGAGGTCGCGCGTGAGGCGGTTCGTTAGAATCGAATAGGTAGCGTAGAACAGTCGGTCGGACATCAGTTGGAAGTGGATGAGGGCGGGGTGTAGGACGTCGTGTCGGCGTAGGCCGCGAGTAGCGCCTCGAGGCGGGCCGAGTAGCCCATCAGCAGCGCCACGCTCGCGGCGTAGGCCCGCGCCACGCGCGCCGGGTCATCACCGGGCCTGAGGTGGGCGATCGGCAGCGTCGGGCGCATCACCAGCGGCGGAGCCGGGCACGCGTAGACCGGCACCCGGACGGGCACCGTCTGTGTCACGTAGCGTGTCCGCCCTCCACCCGCGAGGGTGGAGCAGCCGGTAAGGAGCAGGAGCAGCGAGATCAAGAGCAGGCGCATCACGGATACCAGTTGGAGAGACGGTTCGCCTGATCGATCATCCATGCCGACGCCGCTTCGCACGTAATGGCGGGCGTACCGTCTGGCCTGGTGTGCACGAGCGTGTCGGGAATCTGAGCGATAAGCAGCTCTACAGCCAGTTCGCTCGCTCTCGCGCTGAGCACTTCGGAGTGAGCTGCCGACACGCGCAGTCGGCGATTGGCCTCACGGCTCGCCTCTCCGAGCGAGTCGAGCGCGGCTGCCCACGTCGTCTCGCGCGATTCCAGTTCGGATTCGCAGGTGCCAAGATCCTCCCTAGCCTGCTGCACCTGGGCCTTGAGAGTGTCGATCTCCTCGAGAGCCGATTCGAGCAGGTTCGTCTGGACGAACAAGGCCAGCACCAGAAGCGCGAATACAGTCACCAGAATGAGTGTGCTACGCATCGCCGTGGGGTGCTTTGAGTTCGACGGCGTCGCGCCACGACGGCGGGACGAAGTAGCCGGCCAGCCAGACCATGGCCGATACGATCACCGTCTCGGCCTCGACCGAGAGATCGACGCCTGTCCACGTCCTCAGCGCCCACGCCGCCAGCACGACGGCGCCGCCCACGGCAGCCGCCACGTTGACCTTGCGGGCCGGACGCTTCGACGCCATCCGCGCGCGCGGACGGGCAGCCGAGTGAGCGTCGCTAGCCTCGACGACCAGCCACGCCAGCGCCATCACCACGCAGGTGCACAGCGCCAAGGCGATGGAAAGGATGGTGCTCAGTTCAGATACGATCACGCCTCTTGCCCCCGCTGCCGCTGGCGAGCGATGCGCTCGCGCACGCCCCTATCGTAGAGTCGGCGCACCTTCGACGCAGCCTCTCGCTTCGTCACTCGCCCATCGCGGTTGGTGTCGAGTCCCTTGTTTACCGCGTAGGCACGGCTCGTGTCTGCGTCCCTGTCGAAGAGTGCGTAGTCGAGGTCACGCCCGATCGCTTTAGGCCAGAGAATCGCCATATACACGTCCTCAAGCGTGCGTAGACGGCCCTTCCACGGAGCGAAATACTTCTCGACGTAGTCCAGCTGCTCGAGCGCCGTCATCTTCGCCAGCGCGCGCGTCGACGTCCCCAGATTCTTGGCCGTAAACGACATGAACTGGATCAGCCCGGTCGCGGTCGAGCGCGGGTTCTTGACCGACGGCGAGAACGTCAGTCCCGTCTCGAACGCCATGCACGCCATCAGGTAGTCGGCCTCGAGGCCCAGGTGCTGCGCGATCTGTGCGACGCGCTCGTGGAACGCCCAGTCGATGGCAGGGTGATCGGCGAAGATGAGATCGGACATGGCAGCGCGCAGAAAAAGAGAAAGGCTCCCGTTCGGAGAACAAGAGCCAATCTGGGGGCGATACTGCGCGTAAGTCTAAACCGGGTGCGGTGAATCCAGGCGTATGTTCAGTCCGGTGACGCACGGCTGACACCTCGAAAAGGTATCCTCTATCCCCTTACACCATGACCCATGTCCAACAGCGTTAGCTTTCAGATTGCATACGATGGCAGCGCTCTTCGTGAAGGCTCGATCTCGGTACGCAGCCTGGCTCCTGCCCTGATGGGACTGGCGGATCTGGTAGACGAGGCAGCAAAGACGTCGTTCGGAAAGACGGCACAGGTCGAGTTGGACATTCGTGCAACCGGCCAAGGATCGTTTGTCGTCGACTTCGATCTGATTCAGACCGTCAACGAACTTCTCACGTCGAGCGACTACGAGGCGCTCAGGTGGATACTCGGTGTGCTCGGAGTATCCAACGTGCCCACGGCTGTGAAGGGCACACACAAAGGGTATCTGTGGCTCAAAAAAAAGCTGGCTTCGTCTCCCGCCGTAAAGATTGAGCCCGCTACCCCTCCTGCAGATCAGCCGCACGACGAACTGAAAACCAGATTCGTCAAGATCACCTTCTCCGATGGCACGCAGTATGAGTCGTACGAAGACGCCATTCGACTCACGAAAAATCCTGCTGCGGACCGCGCTCTAGCCAAAGTTCTGGAGCCACTGGAGCAGCCTGGAATCGAGTCCTTTCACGCAGGCGAAGACGTTAGCTCCAAGGAGAACCGAGACGATGACAACACGATCACGCGTCTCGAAGCGATTCAGATTCGCAATCCGACGGCATCGTTCGTCGAGACGGTGATAGATCACACGGTTGAGCGAGCCCTAACGATCGAGACGCCCTCGTTCAAGGAGAACGTCATGTGGCGCGTGTCAGATGGAGCGTCAAGCTACCTCGTTAAGATGCTGGACGATGCATTTGTCGAGCAGGTGCAGAACGGAGACGTCTCTCTCAACGCTCGAGACACGCTCGTGGTGCAGTTGCGCTCGCACCAGTATCGTACCGAGGCCGGCCTCAAGACAGACTACGAAGTCATCAAGGTGGAGCGTCACATCCCTCCAGGCCCGTCGCCTCAGCTCAAGCTGAGTATGTAGTGGTAAGACCCAGAAAGGCTCCCGTTCGTGAGGACAGGAGCCTTTCTGGGTCTGCGCTACCAAGGGCTAGCTGAGCCCCAGTTCCTGCTTGATTTGGAGCAATGCCAAGTCTTTGATGATGTCGAGCGAGGCACCCCCTCCGACTGACTTCAACTTCGCCTTTGTCTTCTCCCAAATGGTGTCCTTGCGAATGGCATCGATGTAATCGTGGCCCTCATTCGTGATCCGTATTACCTGCCAGTTTAGCCTCCTGCCATCAGCGAGAGCGGTCGTGTATCCCTCGATTAATCCAGCTTTATGCATGGTGTGGACGTGCTCGGATACTCGTAAATGCTCCTCCTCATCCTCTTTGTGGTCCGGCAAGGACATCATTATCCCTTCGTGTGCTGGCCTTGCTTCCATAGCCATTAGAATTTCGCGGTAGAGGTCGAGATCGCGTTTCATGCGGGTCTGTATTTGGTGAGCAAGCAACTACGCTACCATGGGTGACACACGCGCGTCACCGTTACGAACGGGCGAGCGCAGCTTCCTGCACAAACCGCCTGCTGCGCTGATACTCTTTTGCGAGTTCGCCTCCGTTGCGTCCGTCGTAGCGCTTGCGGATTTCCCTCCTGATCGCTTCATCATGCAGCTTCAGTGGGCTAGGCAGACGCCAGCGCTCTCCACCACCGCGCAGCTTGATGATCGTCTTGACGAGTGCAACGCTGTGACCATCCGCGATCTCTCGCAGCCACAGGGGAAGCCGATTTTTACCTTTGTAATGCCTCGGCGCACTGACGCTCATCTCACCCACGTGCGCCAGGACGTAGCGCACGGCCTCTAACCCTGCCTCTTCGTACAACTCCCGACAAAACTCGTCGGTCAGGTCGTCCGGATGCAGGTGCGGCCAGCCGTCGAAGTCGAGGCCAGCCTGTGCGGGATTGGATGTGCGGCGTGACATGGCAGTTGGGTCAGGTCTTAACGGCTTGCGCTCTCGACGCGATCTCGCCACTCGTTCAGGCAGTTGATCACGTGGTTCGCCTTCTTTCCGTCGAGCCAGCGGAAGTGGTCGATGCCTGTCATCCGCTTCACGTAGCGGCGCAGCGCCTCGTCCGAGTCGTCACGCACCTCGCCGAGTGCGTGCAGGTCGAGCCAGATCGCCTTGATGACCGACAGGTACCCGCCCTTGTCATCCTCCTCGACGCGGACGCGCTTCTCCGGCCGCTTGGCTCCGGCCTTGCGCAGCGCGTCGAGCAGCTGCCCGCGCTCGTCGCTGTTCATCTTCGCCGACGAGCGCTTGCCCGTTACCTCTTCGCAGAGATCGCGGTACGTGTCGTCGTCCAGCCCAACCTGCTTCTTGGCGATCTGGATGGCTGCGATCTGCGAGCGGCGCAGGCGTGCCGACGGCGTGTTTTTCTTCGATTCAGGCATCGTTCAGGTAGGTCGAGGGGTGGTATTCTTTGAGCCAGCGCCGAATCGTGCGCTCGGGCATCTCACAGCGCGCGGACGCGGCCGCCATCGTGCCGTCGCCGTCGAGGACCGCGTGCGCCTTGCGCAGAATGTGCGCCACCCAACCTGTAGGAGCCTTGTGCTCGGGCGCGGGCTTGCGTTTGCCACGCCGCCGCTGGATGCCCGCAGCGCAGAGTCGCCGGTAGACGGTGGACTCGCTCACGCCCACCTCTGCTGCGATTTGAGGGATCGTCATGCCACCGAGATACATCGGAGCTAGTTGATCTGTGGTGACATCGAGCACCGCTTTGTGCTCCCGAATGTCGGCGACGTCAGGCGCTTCGGCGGGATCGCGCTGCTCCGCCACCAGCGTCATCGCGTGCAGCGTGGCCACCTCCTCGCGGCGGTGCGTGCTCGTCGCACTCTTGCGCCATCCCGTCGCCCGAACCCTCCACCTGTCGCCGGTAGCCTCGGCTGCCAGCCTCACGCGGGAATACACGGCCTGCTCGAAGGCCCACCGCCGCCAGTCGTTCGGCGCAGTGAGGATCTTGCCGTGCCCCGTCGCCGCGCTCCAGCGGTGAGCCAGTGATAAGAGAGGATCACGCATCGTCGTCCTCCGTCTTGCTCGTCAGCACACGCGTATCGAAGAAGTCGGCCAGATCGGCGTTTTCCTCCATGATCAGGCGCGAGTAGCGGCTGCCGTAGTTGTTGTTCAGGTGAAACGCCTCACCCTTGCCTTTGGCCACGGCAACGCTGCGATCCCAGCGTACCACTTCCATGATGGTCTTGATCGAGTAGCGGTCGTGCCCGGCGCTGCGTGCTTGCCGGGCTTTGAGCACGAGCAACTCGTACACGTCTGGGTGCTCGGAGTGGTACGCCTCGAACCGCTCGTCGAGCGTCTGAGGCACGTGGTCGACCGGCGTGCCGGTCTGCTCGAAGAGGCTGGATTGGTGGGTCATCAGTTCAGGCGGTTGAGCGTGAGCGTGGCCGTCGGACCTGGGATCGCTAGCGGTCCGGTCGAGGCGCGGGCGCGGTCGATTAGGTCTCCGGCGAAGATGTCCCAGCGTCGCGGGTTGGCGAGGTAGTCGCGGAAGTGGCAGCCGGTGAGCGCGTGCAGCTGGAGCGCGGCGAAGCGGTCGCCGAAGTAATCGATCAACGCAAGCGGCGGCGCCTGGCCGCTTGCCATCAGCCGCTCCACCATCAGGTCGTGGTACTCGTCTCGCTCGTCTCGCGTGGGTAGGGTGTACATGATCGTAGAGCGTTAGTCGATGAAGGGAAGGCAGCGCAGTGCAGCGCGCAGCGTCTGGCAGGTGTCTTTCTCGCAGTACTCGACCACCTGAGCGATCCGGCCCTCGGCCACGGCATGCGCCACGCCGTCAGCCTTGACCTCTCCCTCCTTGGGTGAAGACAGACCGACATGCTCGCACAGATCGGCCAGGCCGTAGGCGCTGCGCCCTGGGATGACGTGCATCAGGTCGAGGTGCCGGTCGTGGCGCCAGCGGTGCGTGTCCAGGATGCCCGAGCGCGGCGGCGTGAAGCCACGCGCCATCGTCCGAGCCAGCAGCGTCGGGCAGTCGAAGCCTTTGCCGTTGAACGTCACCCACCACGTGTGCTCGCTCTGCTTGCCGATGTGAGACCACAGCCGGTTCAGCAGCGTGATCTCCTCGGTCAGACTCTCTGCCGAGTAGCTCTGCGTCGCAATCACGCGCCCGTCCTCATCCTCTGCGACGATACGCCCCTCCTCGCGCAGCTTCTTGACGCGCGACGGGTGGAGCACCTTCGCCATGCTCACGCAGCAGATCCAGTTGAGCAGCGGATGCGTGGCCATGACGTAACTGCGCAGATCGGCGTCGTCCCGCGCATCTCCATCCTTGCGAGCACGAGTCACCAGTTTCTCGACGCGCTCGCGCTTGGCGGGCGTCAGCCTGCTATCCGGCAGAGGGCACGTCTCGATGTCCCAGGCGAGCATGTGGTACACGCGCGGATCGAGCGCCGGGCTCAGCGTCTCGTCGGCCACAGCCGGGCCGCCTTCGCGCACGGGGTCGTTGTAGTCGCTCATGCCGCCACCCCCATGTCCGCGTTTAACTCGTCGATGCACGCCTGCCGGTCGAGGGCGGGTACATCGTGCGAGATAGGGTGCTGCCGTTCATTCGTGAACCGGCGCAGGATGACCAGGGCGTTGCGGTACCCCGCGCGGCGGCGACGCGCCCAGAATGCGCGCATCACGTCGCCTGCCGAGGGATGTGTCTGTGGCGTGCCGTTCATACGATCACCTCCCCGCGCAGGTCATCGGCAAGCAGTTCCAGCTTCCGCTGCTCTGCCCACTCTCGGATCTCCTCAGTGCGGCGTACTTCCTGCTCTGAGTTCGGGATGCCGTGATTCCATCGCGTGACGTAGCTCTCGATCTCCATGTTCGCAGAGTCCGTCGACGTGACGAAGCCCAGGTCGCCGTAGCGCTCGGTCAGATCTGCGTCCAAGCGTACAGGCCACGGCAGCGCTTTCTCCTCGTCCGAGTGCGAGACGAGCCGCTTGAGCGCGGGGATGAGGTGCGTGCGGCTTGTGGCCACCATCGCGCCGACGGGTGATCCGTCCTTGCCATCGAGAAACACCTCGAGTGTGTCGCCACCGATGGCGTCCAGTTCGGTCATCACGTACCGGATCGCGTCGACGGCGCTCACCTGCGGCACGACGCGGCGATTCCATATCTCAGCAGCGTTTTCGAGCGTCGTGAACGACTTCACCTCGGTGACGACGTCGCACGCCATGTATCCGCACGTCACGCTCCAGATGTCGAAGTGTCCGGGTTTGCTGATGTGCTCGTCGATCCCGTGCCGGACAACGGGGACGGTGCCGCAGAACGGGCACGGTTTGAGATCCGGGAGGATGATCTCCTCTGGCGTGGTATCGGTTGTAAGGGGTTTCTTTGCCATGGTCAGTGGTCGGTGTTGGTAGTTGGTGTGTCGCTGAGAGCCGATCACCGAGCGCGCCGCAGTGCGGTCGCGCCCGGCTCGGTATCAGTCAGGCAGCCGTCGGCAGCGGAGCGCTCGGTCCGCGCCGGACGAGGAGGCCATCCTCCTGCGGCATCGCATGGACTTCGGGTGCGAGCTGGAGCATCTTCCCTGCAGCCGAGCGCATCGCCTGGTGAGCGCCGGTCGAGGAGGTGTAGACCTTGCCGGCGCTGCTCGCCAGAGTGGAGCCATAGTCGGTCTCAAGGCGCCAGCTGAATTCGTTCTTGTTGTGCTGCTCGATGATCGTTTTCATATTCGTAAAAGGGTGTTCGATGGATGGTTGAGAGGTCCGAATCAGTCGGTCTTGATCGTGACCTTGACGCGGTTGGTGAGCAGGCGCAGGCCGAACAGGTGCGGCTTGAGCTGCCCCTGCTGGATCGCCTTGATGATGGCCCGACGGTCGAGGCTCGGTTTGATCGTGAGGAAGCGCCGCTTGCCAGCCTCCGCCAGCTTGTCGATGCACGCGTCCTCAGTCTCGACCAGATCGGGATCGATCTCGACGACGTCGGGCACCTTCTTGCACACGATCTGTCCCGC
>CAXBBB010000058.1:0-8780 GCA_963973615.1 uncultured Rhodothermales bacterium
CGCGAGCCGATCCTGCGCGAGGGCGACGTCGTGTTCGTCATCTCGCAGTCGGGCGAGACGGCCGATACACTGGCGGCTGTCCGGCAGGCCAAGCAGAATGGCATCCCTGTCATCGGCATCGTCAACACGGTCGGCTCGACGATCGCGCGGGAGACTGACGCAGGTGTCTACCTGCACGCCGGACCCGAAATCGGGGTCGCGTCCACCAAGGCGTTTACCTCGCAGGTGACCGTCCTGACGATGATTGCGCTCAAGATGGCTGAGGGGCGCACGCTCGACACCGAGCAGATGAAGGAGAAGCTGGCCGAACTCGCTTTGATTCCGAGCAAGATCGAACGCGCGTTGGAAACGGACGCGCAGATCCACGAACTCGCCAAGCAGGTCCGTCTGGCGTCGAACTTCCTGTTCTTGGGGCGCGGCTACAACTTCCCCGTCGCGTTGGAAGGCGCGCTCAAGCTCAAGGAGATCAGCTACATTCACGCCGAGGGCTATCCGGCGGCCGAGATGAAGCACGGCCCCATCGCGTTGATCGACCGGTTCATGCCCGTCGTCGTCGTGGCGATGAAGGACGCGACGTACGACAAGGTCGTCTCCAACATCGAAGAGGTCGCCGCGCGCAACGGCTCGGTCATCGCGATTACGGATGAGGGCAACGACGAACTCGACGAGTTGTGCGAGCACGTCATCAAGGTGCCGTCGACGTCCGACTTTCTCGACCCGCTCGTCACCGTGATCCCGCTTCAACTGCTCTCGTACCACGTCGCCGTGATGCGCGGCTGTGACGTCGATCAGCCCCGCAACCTCGCCAAGAGCGTGACGGTGGAGTAAACGCGACGTAGTATCGATTGCGCAGCGGCGTTCTCCACACCTGGAGGGCGCCGCTTTTGCATGTGCCCGGTGTGGCCTACGGGGGTGCAAACCCCTTCCGTCGGGTTAACGATTTCTTGAGTAGGTATGTCGGCTGAACGGGCTGTATCTATACTCGCCGACTTGCCCCACCACTTCATAATTCCAGGCGTCGGACATATCTCTCCTACTCGTATCGATCGCTATGCGCCTCGTATTGCTGCTCCTGCTCGTGATGTGCCTCTTGTTTATTTCGCTTCCCGCCGCGCTGTGATAGCCCACCGGCTGGCGTCGTCGTTCCGCTCGTGGTCGCTTCGTCGTCTGCGGCAGAAGCGCGT
This sequence comes from uncultured Rhodothermales bacterium, assembly GCA_963973615.1. Taxonomy (GTDB): domain Bacteria; phylum Bacteroidota; class Rhodothermia; order Rhodothermales; family BA12; genus CAXBBB01. The sequence goes on from CAXBBB010000058.1 coordinate 1,185, forward strand.
TCTGATTCGGACCGCGAGTCGATAGGCTCGGCTCCTACGTCAGCGCGTGGGCGTCCACGTCTATGTTGACGCGAGCGCCGCTGGGCAGCGAACCGAAGGCGTCCATCGTTCGGCGCAAGACAGGTTGAACCGCTGGGGCATCCGGGGCGACTTTGACGAGCGCTGTGAAGCGGTAGAACCGTTTGAGGCGAGCGATGAGTGCAGTTTCGGGACCTAGGATCTCGAACGCGCCGCCTGCGATGTCGCGCAGCAGATGGGTCCAGTCGTGAGCCAGTGTTTTCGTCGCGCGTTCGTCGGGGCCTTTGAATTCGAGTCCGACGACGCGACCAAGCGGCGGATAGCGCAGCAGCCGGCGTTCTTCCAATGCATACTCGGCGAAGCCAACGTAATCGTGCGATCGAGCGTAGACGAGTGCTTTTTGGTCTGGGCGTCGTGTCTGGATGATGACGTCGCCTGCGAGGTCGGCACGCCCGGCGCGTCCTGCTACCTGGGTCATGAGTTGAAACGCTCGCTCTTCGGCGCGGAAGTCGGGTAGCAGCAAGCCCGTGTCGGCTGAGATGACGCCGACCAGGGTCACGCGCGGAAAGTCCAGCCCTTTGGCGACCATCTGCGTGCCCAGTAGCACATCGGCATCGCCCGCCCCGAACGCATCGAGCAGTTTTTGATGCGCGCCCTTACGTCCGGTCGAGTCTTGGTCCATGCGCAGGATCCGGGCGTTGGGAAGCTGCTCGGCCAGTTGCTCCTCGACGCGCTGCGTGCCCGTGCCGATCAGGTCGATCCGCTGGCCCGAGCATTTGGGGCACGCACGCGGGCGCCGCGCCGAACGTCCGCAGTAGTGGCAGCGGAGCTGGTTGCCGCGCTTGTGATAAGGCATTGGGACCGAGCAGTCGCGGCAGAACGGCGACCATCCACAATCGCGACACTCCAAAATTGGGGCATAGCCGCGCCGGTTTTGAAGCAGAATGACCTGCTCCTTTTTGGCGATGCGGTCGCCGATGGCTTCGACGAGCCTGCGTGACAGAGCGCCGTCGACCTGGTGGCGCTTGGTCTCGCGCGTGAGGTCGAGTACGTGAACGCTGGGCAGTTGGGCTTCCGATCCGTCGGCGAGTGGCGCGCGTCCGGTCATGCGCAAGTAGGCGTATTTGCCCGTCTGCGCGTTATGGTACGTTTCGAGCGCGGGCGTGGCGCTGCCCAATACGCACGTCGCCCCGCATAGGCTGGCGCGCAGAATCGCCGTGTCGCGTGCGTGGTAACGTGGCGCCGGGTCGAACTGCTTGTAGCTGCTTTCGTGCTCCTCATCGACGACGATCAGGCCGATGTTTTCCAGCGGAGCGAAGACAGCCGACCGCGGACCGATGACGACCTGAAAGCGTCCGTCGCGGATGGCGCGCCATGCATCGTAGCGCTCGCCCAGACTCATGCGCGAGTGCAACACGGCGATGCGGTCGCCGAAGTGCGCGCGGAAGCGGCGGACCGTCTGAGGTGTGAGCGCAATCTCGGGGACGAGGACGATGCCAGTCCGCCCCTGATCGAGCGTCCGTCGCAGCGCGGCGATATAGACTTCGGTCTTGCCGCTACCCGTCACGCCGTGGAGCAGCAGGGTGCCAAACTCTTTCGCGTCGATCTGTCTTGATATGGCGGCGAGGGATTCGGTCTGCTCGTCGCGCAGCGTCACAGGCGTGACCGTAGCGATGGCGCTCGTTTCCATGCCGCGCAGCACTTCTCGGTCCTCTCGGTCGATCAGTCCGCGTTTGATCAGACTCGTGGCCGTCGATGAACTCGCATCAGCCTGGGCGACGATGCTCGCTTGCACGTGCCAATCGCCCGGCCCGGCGTCGAGGAGGGCGTGGAGCAGTGCTTTTTGCTTATCACCCGGCACCTGTTCGAGTACGTCCTTGACGCCCTGGGCCGACTGAAAGGGCGCCGCCAGGCGGAGATGCGCGACTGAGCGCGTCCGCACACGCGGTTGTGACAGACCACTCGCCAGCGTGACGACGCCGTCGGCTTCGAGTCGGCGAGCAATCGCCAGCGTCGCACCTGGTACGTGGCGGCGTAGGGCGGAAAGCGTTTGAGGCGCGCGGCCCAATGCGCGGAGCAGCGGTCCGGCGATGGCATGGCTGGGCCAGTCGCCCGGGTCCGATTCGGTGCGGTGGAGCGTGTGCTCGGTCGACACGTCGAGGCCGCCCGGCAGCGCGGCTCGCAGCGCCTCGCCCCACGAGCAGACGTAGTAGCCCGCCATCCATCTGGTCAGGCGCAGCAGATCGGGCGTCGCTGCCGAACCGTCGTCCAGGACGTCATCGATAGGTTTGGCCTCGAAGCCGTCGGCATCCGCTGCCTTGCCCGGCTCGACGACGACGCCCGTCAACACTCTACGTCCGAACGGTACGACGACTCGGCTTCCGACCTCTAGCCCGGTCCGCATCGCTTCAGGCACCGAATAGGTGTACGTCTGATCGACCGGCAGCGGCAGGGCGACGCGCACCCACTCCATCTCGCCGGTCTGCGCTGCGTCAGGCAAGGTGCTGCACGTCGGCTGCGGCTTTGAGCGCACGCACGTTGGCCGCTACGTCGCCCTTGAATACGGCACTGCCCGCCACGACGACATCCGCGCCTGCCGCCACGACCTCGCCGACGTTAGCAGACGTCACGCCTCCATCGACCTCGATCCGCGCGCTGCTACCCGACTGTACAATCATCTGCTTCAACCGCCGAATCTTGTCCGTACTGCTCGGGATGTAGGCCTGCCCGCCGAAGCCAGGATTGACGCTCATGATGAGTGCGAGGTCGACCAGAGACAGCACTTCTTCCAAGTGAGCGAGCGGTGTCGCCGGGTTGAGCGTGACTCCGACGCGCGCCCCAGTTTTGCGGATCAGTTCGAGCGTGCGGTGCAGGTGCGGTGTCGCTTCAACGTGAACGGTCACGAGGTCGGCGCCCTCCTGGATAAACTGCTCGACGTAGCGCTCGGGCCGTTCGATCATCAGGTGCACGTCGAGTAGCGCGCCGGTTCGGTCCGCCAGCGGACGCAGCGCGCGGACGACGTTGGCACCCATCGACAGGTTGGGCACGAACAAGCCATCCATTACGTCGACGTGGATCCAGTCGGCGCCAGCGGCCAAGGCGCTTGCGGTTTGGGCTTCGAGGTGGGCGAAGTCGGCTGCGAGGATGGAGGGGGCGAGGAGCATCGGTCGTAGTCGGTTCTAGGAAAAGGTACGAGCCTTGAGCCGGTGGGTGCCCTGGTTTAAACTCGTGCTGTCTTATCCCCACTCACTTCCCTTTCCGACCGTCTTTGCTGCGTAGGCATCACAGTTTGTACAGATCTCGCAGGCTAGCCTCCCACTTCGCCGACGTCTTCCCTTTCGAGGTTCACGTGTTGACGGGCCTCAGACGGACCGGCGAAACAGACGCGAAGCGGAGGGCGCCTAAAGAGCGCATCCGTGTTTGAGCGAGCTTGCGAGCGAGTTGGATGCGCTCAGCGCCCGCCGGTGCGACGTACGCCTTGATTTTTGGGTCCCTTTGTATCAAGACAAAGGGACAAATGCACGCGGGGTACGCACAAGCCGAATTAGCTCACCTGATTGGACTGGCTGCACCGATCAGTTTTTCAGGGCTGGATCCCCGATCAAGTCGGGGATGACGATGTAGCGGGTGGGAAGGGTGATGCCGCGCCGCATCGGGAGAAGCACTTGTGGATAAGCTGTAGTGCACAGGGATCCGCATCTGCTCCTCACGCCGCCGGCGCATCCGGTGCTGGAGCAATCGTGCCGCGCGCCTCGCCCAGTCCGATGCGGACGCCCGACGGCAAGTCAGCGTAGGCGGTGAGGATCACGGTGTCGCCGTCTTGGAGAAAGGTACGGGTGCCGCCGTCGCCCAGGTCGATGGGGTGCTCGCCGCGCCACGTGAGTTCGAGCAGGCTACCGTAGCTGCCTTTGTCTTCGCCGCTGATGGTGCCGCTCGCGAGCAGGTCGCCCGGGTTCATGGGGCAGCCGTTCGACGCGTGGTGGACGAGTTGCTGCGCCATCGACCAAAAGAGGTGCTTGAAGTTGGACTGCGAGATACGCTGCGGCTCACTCATCGCCGACGTCTGTAGGTGCACGTCGAGTGTCACGTCGAACATGTGCTTGCCGGGCATGTGCAGGTAGGGCAACGGTTCGGGGTCTTGCTTCTCGCCGGCGACGCGGACGCCTTCGAGCGCATCAAGCGGGGTGATCCAGGGCGAGACGGTCGTGCAGAAGCTCTTGCCCAGAAACGGCCCAAGCGGGACGTATTCCCACTTCTGAATGTCGCGGGCACTCCAGTCGTTGACCAACGCGATGCCGAAAATGTGCTCCTCGGCAGACGCAGCGGGGATCGGTTCGCCCATCGCGTTGCCGGTCCCGACGAACATACCCATTTCGAGTTCGATGTCGAGCAGTCTGGAGGGGCCGAACGTTGGCAGACCGTCTTCGGGTTTGAGTTGGCCGAGCGGTCGCCGGACGGGGGTGCCGCTCACGACGACCGACGAGGCGCGCCCGTGGTAGCCGATAGGAATGTGCAGCCAGTTAGGTTGGAGCGCGTTGTCGGCGCCTCTGAACATCGTGCCGACGTTGGTAGCGTGGGCGCGTGACGAGTAGAAGTCGGTGTAGTCGCCGATGCGAGCGGGAAGCTGCATCTCCACGTCGGACAGCGGAATCAGGACGCGTTCGAGCAGGTCGGGGTCGTTTTTGAGTGCGGGGTCGTTGCCCGATAGCAGCGCCTGGAGTCGCTTGCGCGTCTCGGTCCAGACGCTGCTGCCCATCGCCATAAACGCGTTGAGCGTGCTGTCGCTGAACGGCGTGGCCTCGCCGATGACGTCGGCGAGCAGGTCGGCCTCTTCGAGCGCGTGCAGGTCGACGGCCCAGTCGCCGAGGCGGACGACAGGGCGCGCACCTTTGCCATTAGGAGCGGCGACGCCCCACGGAAGGTTTTCGAGCGGAAAGAGGGTGCCGTCGGGGAGGTCGAGAAATGTGGTCACGTAGCGGAAAGTCGAGGAGAAAAAGGGTCAGCCGGTGGCGATACCGAGCGCAGACAGGTCGGCAACCGGTTCGTCGAAGGAGCAACTGCCGATGCCCTGCGCCCAGCGGCGAGCCGTTCGGATCTGGTCGGGCGATGCATGGAGCGACGCGCCCTCGCCGACGCACCACGCAACGCCTTGCTCGGAAACCCGGAAGGCGTCTGCGTCAGTTGTGGCAAGGACACGCGTCAGGAGGTCAGAGTCGGCGTCGAGTGCATGGGCAAACGTCCATGCGGCAAACACGTTGAGAAAGCCGTGCATCTCGGTGCCGACGCTGTCGTGGTAGGCGCGGACGGGATGGTGCAACCCAGCGGTGCATTTGAACGGCACGCCCGCATCCCGAATGGCGATGAGTGCATCCGTGAGGGACTCGGGCGAAGGAAACGCGTCGGCAGTTACGCCGCCCATGCGCAGTTTGGCGGCGAACGTCGGTCCGCCCGGTTGAGCGTTGTGTTCGGCAATGGACTGAAGGGTGCGTGGCAGCCGGGAGAGCGCTTCGGTCGACCATCCAGGTTCGAGGTAGACGGTCGTCCGGTCCTTGTCGAAGTCGCGGAATAGGCGAGCGGCGCGCGTCAGGAAATCCGATGTCTGATCGCCTTGGGCATCGAGCGGCATCCGTGCTTCGAAACTGGAAGCGACGCAATCGGGAGCGGATTGCAGAAAGGCCTGTATCGACCGCAGATCGGCGTGAAGCGCATCGAGCCAGAGGCCTGCGTCCGGTCCGCCCGTCGGCAACAGCGACAGCGAGATCGACTCATGCGGAGCCAGTCGCTCGGCCAGATCGGGAAGTAGGCGGACCGGCAGCACGAACGCACCCAGCATCCAGCGAGCGGGTTCGTCGCGGTGGCGGCGCCATTCGGCCAGCGCGTCGTCGAGGCCGAGCGCGGCAGGCGGAAATAGACCCGCATAATCGAACAAGCCGGAGAGCAGCGCGCGCGCGCCGGTCGTCGGTAGCATCGGTTCGGACATGGGCGAGGGGAAACAAGGAAGCGGTTACACAGCCGAGCCGTCGGGTGCGGTTCCGTGTCGCGCTGTGCAGCACACGCTAGGCGTTGCAATAGGCACGTTCTCACATAATCGTCCCGGATCGCCCCTTTTCACGCCCCACCCCGCGTGTATCTTGGACGTTCTGCATGTGCGGCGGCCCACCGCCCACCGATTCGTGCCGTTCTCCTCGTTTTCACTATCTCACTTCCTCCTCTCATGAAACGCATCAGCCACCTGCTGTTCATCGCGTGCTTGGCCCTCGTCCTGGGTGCCGCCGACGGATGTTCCAGCGATCCCAACGTCGAAGGCGCCAAACTCGACTTGCGCAATAAGGACTACGACCGCGCAATGAGCAACATCGAGAAAGCGCTCGAAACCAACCCGGATAACGCCACCGCTCTCAAGCTCAAAGGCGATATCTACATGGCGCAACTCGAAGACGTCAACGACCCAGCGTTGCGCACCGAGATGACGCGCGACCTGGTGACGGCGTATCAGCGTGCCGCTCAGCTCGATCCAGAACTGCAGCCCGAGGTGTCGTTGCAGCTTCAGCGCGCCTACATCGGTGCCTACGGCAAGGGCATCGAGAAGTACAACGCGGCCCAGGAAGCCAGCGACCCTGCGCTGTTCAGCGAGGCCGCGACGGCCTTCGGTGATGCGACCATTATCGCGCCCGACACGGCCACCATCTACGTCAACCAGGGCTTCGCGCTCGTCCAGGCCAACCGTCCCGCAGAAGCTATTCCGGTTCTCGAAATGGCGATCGAAAAGGGCGACATGGACCCTAACACGTTCATCTATCTGTCGTCGCTCTACAGCGAAAACGGACGCCAGGGCGATGCCGTCTCCTTGCTTGAGCGCGGAGCGGAGATGATGCCTGACGATGAGGGTATCCGCCAGCAGTTGCTCACGACGTATATCGCCGCCGGTCAGATGGATCGCGCAATGGACTTCTACAGCACAGCCGTCGAGGGTGACCCGGACAACGCGACGTACCGCTACAACTACGGCTCGCTGCTGCTCGAAGCGGAGCGCTACGACGAGGCCATCGTCCAACTCGAAGCCGCTGTCCGCCTCGACGAGATGAACCCGAACGGTTACTACAACCTGGGTGCAGCCTTCATCAACCAGGCCGTCAACGTCAACGACCAGGTCCGCCAGGCCGACGATGCCCTGCGCGCGGAGCGTGGCGACCTCACGCGCGACCAGGTCGCTGCGCGCGAAGCCGACATCGACCGGTTGGTCAATCAGCGCAAAGGTCTGTTTGAGCGCGCCATCGTTCCCCTTGAGCGTGCCCGCGAACTGTCGCGGATGAGCGGCGAGAGCGAAGAAGAGTCGTGCCGCGCGCTTTTCCAGGCCTACACCAACGTCGGCCAGACGGAGAAGGCTCAGGCCATCTCCGACTGCGCAGGCTACGGCGACGTCAACTGACGCGTCAGCCTTCGGCTCTCGACGCCCTGCCCGGATGTGATCCGGGTGGGGCGTTTTGCATTTGGCGATGTCCTTTCCTCATACCGATTCCGAAAGGGGCTGGCATAGATAAGGTCAGGCGCACATATTGTCGCCGTGACCCGTCGCAA
>CAXBBB010000059.1:0-8754 GCA_963973615.1 uncultured Rhodothermales bacterium
GCTTGGACTTGCCGGATGCTGTCGGCCCCAGCAGCAGGGGAATGATGGGAGGTTGCGTTGGCATGCTGTGGTCAACGCTTTCGTTTCGCTTCGGATCACTCTACAGGCATCGAATCTGGAGGGTGTACCTTAGCATCGTCGCCTGATCGATATCGTCTCACCCTATGCTGTCCATCCGAGCGCTGCTCCGCATCGTCGCACTAGTAGGGGCAGCAACAGGTTTTCTGTTTGCACTTGGCCTGATCAGCTCTGCTGGTACGACGCTTGGTCAGTCGACGTTAGAACGCGTGCTGACGATGTACAGCGGCCCTGTGACCGGGCTGTGTATTGGTCTGGTGGCGACCTCTATCTTTCAGAGTTCGTCGGCCACTACCAGTATCGTCGTTGCGCTCGTCGCCGGAGGAGGGCTGCCGCTTTCGTCCGCCGTTCCGGTCATTTTGGGGGCCAACATCGGAACGACGCTCACCAGTACGCTAGCTGCATTCGGCTCATCGACGATCCCTGCCGAGTTCTCTCGTGCGCTCTCGGCGGCGGCGATCCACGTCCTGTTCAATCTCACCCTGTCCCTCATCTTACTCCCGCTTGAGATTGCATTTGGAGTCGTGACCGGGCTCGCGGTCGAGATGAGCCAATTGCTTTCTCCACTTTTGGGCAGTTCAAGTAGAGACGTATCTGATCTGACCACCCTCGATTATGGACTACCGCCATGGGGACTGATGCTAGCTGGAATTCTGCTACTGATCCTGTCGTTGCGGTTGGGAATCTCTCTGCTGAGATCGGTCGTGCTCAAGCGTAGCGAGCACCTGATGGAAACGGAGTTGTCTCGACATCCCATCCTCACATTCGGTGCCGGATTCGGACTCACAGCAGTCGTCCAGAGTTCGTCGCTGACGACATCGCTTATCGTTCCTCTCGCGGGGTCCGGTATCTGGAAGCCAGACCGTGTTCTGCCCTACACCTTGGGAGCAAATGTCGGCACGACCGTTACGGCACTCCTGGCTGCCCTCACGACCGGCAGTTCAGGTGACATGGTTAACCCGGCGCTCACTGCCGCCTGCGCGCATGTGCTCATCAACGTCACCGGCTTCACGCTGGTCGGTTTGATTCCGCCACTCAGAAGAGCGATCCTTGCCGGTGCGGCGCTCATTGGACGCATGGCCGAACAGCGCAGGAGATCCGCACTTGCCTACGTGATCGGTCTGTTTTTCGTAGCACCGACGCTTATCCTGCTCGTCCTCATCTCGCTACGATAGATCAACCTAGCTTTTTGAGCAGAACGCGAGCGGCGTTCCGTCCGGATGCGCCCATGATTCCGCCGCCGGGGTGTGTACTCGCTCCGGTTAGGAAGAGTCCGTCGAGGTGCGTCGTGTACTGCGCCATTCCAACGAACGGGCGCATCATGAACATCTGGTCGATGCTCATTTCGAGGTGCATTACGTTGCCTTTGAACAATCCCAGGTTGCGTTCGAGCCATAGGGGATGCTGAAACAGTTGCCCAACAATCTTATCGCGTGTGCCTGGGGCGTACTTCTCAAACTGGTCGAGGATTACATTCGCCGCATGATCGCCTCGTTCGTCCCACGTCCCAGCGGCCAACTCGTACGGGAAATACTGCGCCCACAACCACAGTACTTCGCCACCCGGAGGAGCCAGTGTGTCGTCGACGGCTGAGAAGGACATGGCGACGATGGGAGGGGAGTCGGTGTAGCCGCCCTTGAGGTATTCGCCGTAGGCCGAGTTGATCTGGGAAACGTCGTCACACAGCAGCCCCAGACCGACACGTCCGTTGCCTAGCGGATCGTTTGCATACTCGACTGGACTGTCAAGCGCCAACCGAATGATCGCCCCGAAGCCGTTGCCGACGCGCATATTCGTGTGACCAGGAGGGCGTGCATCTTCTGGAAGCAACTTGCTGAACGTCTCGACGGCGTGTCCACCTGCAACGACTGCCTTTGCAGTGAATGTCGTGCCCATTGCTTCTACACCAACCGCCTTTCCATTCTCGACGAGAATCTGCGTGACTGGGGCGCCTGTGTATACCGTCCCACCATGTGCTTCGATGTGTCGCCTAAGCGCCTGAGTCAGCATACCCGATCCACCACGCGGGCGCGAGACGCCACCCTCGTGATAGAGTGGATGCCACAGCGCGAACGGTCCGCCAAGGGGCTCAGTGGGAGGGGGGCCGGACTGCGCCGCCATCCATGCGATCGACGCGCGCAGTTGGGGCGAGCGGAAATATTCGGATACGACCTCGCCATACGGACGCGTGATATAACCGAGCGCTTTCTGCCACTGCAACGGGGTATTGGCTCCGAAAGCCATCTTTTTTCCCAGATCCAAGGGGGAGGGCGTCGACAGGAACGCTTCGCGCACCAGACTCGCGAAGGGCTGCCAATCGTCGCAAAACTTCCGGTAGGCGTCGCCCTCGCCGGTCATATGCTGCTCAAAGCCTTCACACGTTGCGTCGATGCTGCGGTGGAAATAGAGCGCGTCGCCCTCTAAGGACGGCGCATAAAAGAGCGGGTCGAGATCGATGTAGTGCAGTCCGTAGTGCTCCAATCCCAACTCTTCAACGATAGGCGTCAGCCGGATTAGGATGTGCGCGCTGCCGCCCAAATCGAACCGGTATCCCGGTACGATCTCTTGGGTTGACACTGCACCGCCTACGATGTCACGCCGCTCGAACACGATAACCTTGTGTCCAGCCTGAGCAGCATATGCAGCTGTGATGAGCGCGTTGTGACCGGCTCCGATGACGATGACGTCGGCGTCCATGTTGTGGCGTAAAAGGAGAAGTGGAATACAAGATACCGTACGCCTGACTGCCGCCACAGTAGCGACCACGGCATCTGGCGGAACTGAACAAGCCATGTGCCGTAGCGAAGCATCATATCTATGATGATGCCATGCCCGAAACACCCGACTCTCCGCAGCGCGCGCTTGAGCGCATGATGGCGACGTTTTCTACCGACTCGAACGCGTCCTTCGGCGCCGATGACGTACGAGAAGGCTTCCCCGTCGCTCTGTTAGACGAAACGGCTGAGTTGTACGGGCTGACTCCCAACGCACTCGGAAGGTCACTAGGGATCGCCGAACGCACCTTGAAACGTCGACGCGACAGCAGGAAAGCTCGGTTGAGTTCACCAGAGTCGGATCGGTTGCTGCATGCCCGTGAGATCTATGATCTAACCGTTACTGCCTTCGATGGGAATGCCGATGCTGCATCTGAGTGGCTCACGTCGCCCAAACTGGCATTCCATGGCGAAACGCCCGCTGACCAACTCGCCACGCGTGCGACTACGCGGATCGTCGAGCAGATGGTGATCAGCATGACGTATCTGATGCCCGTCTAGCACGTGCGTATTTATCGCCTTACCAAAGAGCGTTTCGCGCCGACGGCATTCGCCGGGATCGGTGCCATTCTCAATCCCGGGCGCTGGCACCGGAAGGGGATACCGCTTGTCTACGCCTCTGATCAACCCGCGAGTGCGCTGTTGGAGGTGCTCGTACACACCGAAGCGCACCAACTGCTAAACGACGCCTATGTGATCTTCGAGATTGACTTTGATCCCGACCGTCACCTGTCCCGCCTACCAATGGGGAAATACCCTGAGGGTTGGCGGGCTCGCTATTGGTCGGAAGCCGCTCAGGCCGTCGGTTCTACATGGGCCGAACAGCAAATCTCAGTCATCTTAGAAGTACGCAGCGCAGTCGTGCCGCATCAGCGCAATTACTTGGTTAATCCCTATCATCCGCGCTTCTCTGAACTGATTATCAGCAAGCCGGAGCCTTTTGGAATTGACCCACGCTTGGGCGACCGATAACGCGTATCAGAGTCCGATGCCGTCCGTCGGGTTGTCGTCGAAGAGTGCGCCTTCGCGGATGTACTCGCGCAGCACTTTTTCGGACTTGTGCCGCGTGTGGCGCATAATCGCGCGTTCGTGTTTTCCGGCACGTGCGGCTTGTGTTGCAAATCCAGCACGGAGTGAGTGGCCGCTGTACAGGGACGGTTCAAGTCCGGCAGCTTGAGCACATCGCTTGATGACGCTAGCGACGGCCAGGGGCTGGAGAGCGTCGTCTCCCAGATTGTCCCAGCGGTCGACCTTGCGAAACAGCGGGCCGACGACGCCTTTGCCGGTGACTTGCCGGATCGCTTGCATCCACGCCTGAAGCGCCCGCACCGGGCAGGTCGTGGCCTCATTGCCATACCGAATACCTAGAACAGCCCCGCGACCTTCCTGGTCGGCTTTGGATCGGGGAATGAACAGTCGGATGCCGTCTGACGAAAACTGCAGGTGTGATACCTGAACGCCAACTAACTCGCTCCGCCTAAGTGCGCCTGCAAAGCCCAATAACAGCAGCGAACGGTCTCGCTTGGAGCGCAACGTAAACCCGCCGCCATCGTCACGCGGCAAAAAGTCGATCATAGCGCGCAGGTCGGCCGGGAGCGCCGGGGCAACCTTGTCGACCGAACCGCCAATAAGCCGCATCATGCCGGTCCACACGCTGTGTAGGGGCTCATCGCGGCGGGACGCCGGAGCCGGATACTCCGATAGACGATGAACGCCATTAATAGCCGCCAGACGCCGTTCGAGCGTTTTGGGTTTTAAGCCGGATGTAGGCTCGCCATTCTCGTCATCTGGACCAATCTCGGCACGCGATGCCACGTACAGCGCAACGGTCTCATTTGTCGCGGGCAACGGCGACAAGTCTCGGGACCTACACCAGTCGCAGAAGTCGTCCCAGTCTGAAGCATAGGCGCGTCGGGTGTTCTCTGAACGTGCGTGCTCCGCGAAGCGCCGCGCCGATTCCGTGTCCGCTTGAATCGGCGCGGTGACTTGAGAGTCGGTAGCTCGAACCGGAAGGTTAGACATATACGAACAGGTAGTATGGCCCGTATCTACCTCTATCACCATCGATAAGTTTCCCTTATCGATGGTGATGATTTGCGATGTATGTACCGGTCGCGGCGAATACACAGCGGCGCCATGTGATTCAGATTTCCTCCCAATAGGACTCTCCTAGAAGCTCCGTGTGGACTGACGTACCGGCAACTTCGGCGAGGGCGTGCGGCGGTTGGCCGTCTCCTCGGACGAACAGCACAAAGCGGCTTTTTCTGGACTCTCGCTTGATTCCACGTATCGACCAACCCAATTCGTTAAGGGCGTGCTGGTAGTGCTCAATTGAGGGTTCTATGGATTTTGTGGCGATGCCTTGGACTACCAACCGGTAGTGACGACTCCGCTCCAGCGACCAAATCAGGATCCAGCCTACGAGTGTGGCTACGATCGCCATGGGATAGCGACCCAAGCCGCACGCCACACCGACGAGTGTGGTAAGGATGACGTGGCCCGTCGCGTGAGCCGTTCCTAGGTCGGTGCGAAAGCGCAGCAATCCGCCGATGCCAAACACCACGAGTGCCATTGGTGGACTGAGCACAACGATAGCGGCGATCATGGTGCCGACGACCGTGTAGAGCAACACCGTTTTGGGGTATTCAATCTGCTCGGCACTGAGCGCACCTCCGCGACGCCGTGGATGAAAGGCAATGGTTGACGAGAGCGCTAAAGCTAGCGCTAGGTCCGCACAAATCTGCAGCACAACCCGAACCTCCAGCAGACGGTCCCATCCCCTGACAAAACTGGGGTCATCCTCTGGCATACTGTTCGACAGCAAATCGCCGATCTCAGGTGGCGCCGTCTGGACCGACTGGAGCGTGAGCGTCACTATGATCTCAAACAATTCGGGAAACGACATGCTACCAGCAGTTCAGGAAGGAGAAACGCGCGTCAGCGTCTCGCGCCATCTCCACTAGAGTGAGGCGAGAAACCGCTTTCTGATCGTTTTCAAAGTGCCAGCGCAATCACGCATGCCTCCCTGAGCGTCATCCCGCCACTAGCTCGTCATGTAACATTGCCAACGACGCCTCTGACGTGGCGTCGAACAGGTGCACTTCGGCTGGATCGACGGCTAGGCGAACGGCGTCGCCTGTCTTCAGGTTGGCATTGGGCTCAACGCGAGCGACCATGCGTGTGTCACCTAGCGTTGCGTAGACGACAGTCTCGCTGCCCATAGGCTCGGTTACGTCGACGGTTGCGGCAAAGCCGGCGTCAGGACCGTGAGCGAGCGACAGGTGTTCGGGGCGGATGCCCAGCGTGACGGATTGTCCAGATGTGAGCCCTCGCGCATAGGCTGAATTGGCGTTCAGGACGACGTGGACGCCCCATTCGGCGTTCGTGAAGACGGGAGCGCCATTCTCCATCGCGATCGTGCCGGGGATGAAGTTCATCGAAGGGCTCCCGATGAATCCGGCTACGAACTGGTTGACGGGCTTGTTGTAGAGATTGAGTGGACTGTCGATCTGCTGCACGTAGCCATCGAGCATGACGACGATACGATCGCCCATCGTCATCGCCTCAACCTGGTCGTGCGTGACGTAGATCATCGTCGCTTTGAGCTGGGCGTGCAGCTTGCTGATCTCGGTCCGCATCTGGACGCGCAGCTTGGCGTCGAGGTTGGACAGCGGTTCGTCGAACAAGAAGACCTGCGGCTTGCGCACGATGGCGCGCCCTACGGCAACGCGCTGACGCTGTCCACCCGATAGCGCTTTGGGTTTGTTGTCGAGGACGGCGTCGAGGCCCAGAATGGCACTCGCCTGCCGGACGCGTTGGTCGATCTCAGTTTTTGGAAACTTGCGCAGTTTGAGACCGAACGCCATGTTCTCGTACACCGTCATGTGCGGGTAAAGCGCGTAGTTCTGAAACACCATCGCGATGTCGCGATCCTTAGGTTCTACGTCGTTGACGCGCCGGTCACCGATCAGCAGATCACCAGACGAGATGTCCTCAAGTCCCGCGATCATGCGCAACGTCGTGCTCTTACCGCACCCCGACGGGCCGACCAGGACTACAAACTCACCGTCTTGCACTTCGAACGAGCTTTCGTGAACGGCGACGAAGCCGTTGTCGTACACTTTGCGAACGTCGTGGAGTCGAACGGTGGCCATGGGCTAGCGGAGATTGTGCGGCAGAACAGGAACGCAAAGATAACACGAAGCCATGCCCTTTCACCCTATAGCGCTAGGAGCGCTCTATCCCGGAATCGAACGCGGCCTGTCGGCTGACATCCTCGCAACACGCGCGTTGGGCGGAGAAGCCTATCCGATTTGCACGTCGCTCATTGTCGCTGGCGACGGCGTGGTGACCGACTTGCTAGAAGTCCCCTCGGACACAGTTTCGGCTCAACTCGAACACGTCTTCAACGTCAACGCGCCCAATGCGGCCCGTGTCGGCATCCTAGGTAGCCCGGCGACGGTCGACATCGCGTTCCGACATCTGGGACAGCACCTGAGCGGCCCGCTGATTCTCGACCTGACACTCAGCGGTCCGTCTGGCGAGGACCTGGCCGACGGGAAAGTGCGCGAACTGCTCGCCGAGCGGATGCCGCTTCCCGATCTGGTGACGATACGAGCGCAAGACGCTCAGTTGCTCGTCGGTATGGAGATCGGCACGTTGGACGATGCTCAGGTTGCCGTTCAGCGGATGCACAAGCGCGGCGCGCGGCGGGTTCTGCTGCGGTGCGGAGCAATTGGCCAGGAGTTCAGCGGTCCAGAAGACGGTGATCCATTTCATAACGATCTGTACTACGACGGCGAGGACTTCGCACTGTTCGAGGCTCCGCCGCTCCACCGCCCGCACGTTACAGGCGCTTCGAGCGCACTGACTATGGCGATTCTCAAAGCGCTTGTCGATGGGGACGCGATGCCAGACGCCATCCAGGCGGGTAAAGCTTTTGTTAGCCAAAGCCTCTACCGGGCGAGTGGCGATGAGTCTGCTCGTGCGCCCGCGTATTTTGCCGCCGCCTCTCACCTGTTTGCTTCGAGCGAGCGCTGACCCCCACTGCCGATGCCCGGAAACAAGAAACCCGGAAAGACGACCATCTACGACGTCGCAGAAATGGCGGGAGTCGCGATTTCGACCGTGTCGCGCGTGCTTAACGCATCGCCTGACGTGTCTGAGCCGACACGAAAGCGCGTGCTCAGCGCAATCGACGCATTGCAGTTTCGTCCGGATCGAACAGCTAAATCGCTGGCGCAGAAGCAGTTGCGATCTGTGTGTGTGGCGCTTCCGTCGTTCACGACGCCGTTTCACAACGAGTTTCTCAAGGGCGTCCGCACCGAATTGATGACGCGCGAGTACGACCTGCTCTTGTGCGACCTGGGTTCGACGGCACCGCGAGGAACGCTCATCCGGTTTCTCAAACGCGGAGCAGTCGATGGCCTGATCCTCGCCGGGATGCCGGTAAACACCGATCTGGCTTCCGAACTCAATGCGCTCCACGCGCCGGTCATCCTCGTCGGCCATAGTCGGCCCGACTTCGACAGTTATACCTGGGACGACCACACAGGAGGAATGCTAGCGGCTCAGCACTTGTTGGCACAGGGCCACCGGCAGATCGCCAAGATCACGTCGTCGTCGCCGAGCAGCTTGCAGAGCGGTCGACTCCAAGGCTATAAAGATGCCATCACCGAAGCTGGCCTTACGTACGATCCCTCGCTGGTATTCACCGGCGACACCTCTAAGCACGCGGGGTTCAGCGAGGAGGCAGGCTATGAGGCAACACGCAAGTTGCTCGACAGCGGACAGCCGTTCTCGGCCATCTTCTGCGCTGCCGACGTCCACGCGCTGGGCGCGCTGCTCGCCCTCCGAGAAGCCGGACTGCGCGTTCCCGAAGACGTAGCACTCGTCGGCTACG
>CAXBBB010000060.1:0-8723 GCA_963973615.1 uncultured Rhodothermales bacterium
CAAAGGCGGGGTAGTTGCGGCGGTCCAGCCCGTGTCCGGCGTGAACGGCGAGTCCGGCGGCGTGCGCCTGGGCAGAGGCTGCAGCCAAGCGGCGAAGCACGGCAGATCGCTCGGCCGTCGTCTGGGCGTTGGCGTAATCGCCGGTGTGGAGTTCGATGGCGTTGGCGCCGACGGCGACGCAGGCGTCGATCTGGTCCGGCTCGGGATCGACGAACAGGGCGACTTCTTCGATTCCCTTGTCGAAAAAACGAGGCAGCAATTGGGTCAGCCGATCGCGATGGGCGACGACATCCAGCCCGCCCTCGGTCGTGAGTTCCTCGCGACGTTCGGGGACGAGCGTAGCCAGGTGTGGCTGGGTATCGAGACAGATCTGAACGACCTCGTCGGCCATGCTCAACTCAAAATCCAGTTTGCCCCGAACAGCCTCTTTCAGCCGCTGCACGTCGCGGTCCGTGATGTGGCGGCGATCTTCGCGTAGGTGGAAGACGATGCCGTGCGCACCCGCAGCCTCGCACGCAAGCGCCGCGTGGACGGGATCGGGGAACGCTTCGCCGCGCGCATTTCGCAGCGTCGCGACGTGGTCGATATTGATGAGCAGGCGCGTCGGGGCACCGGAGAGCGACAGGTCGGGCAACGAAAGTCGGGGGCGAGTGTCTGGTAAGTACGTGCGATCGGTGCGGCAACGCACACGAAGTTTGCGCGGCGGGAAGCGGGCTGCGTACTTTCGTCGCGTCGTCTCCGCTTCCCCACGTGAGCACGTGCGCACAGAGCGCATTCGTCCGCACGCGGCGACGCCTCCTTACCCGACCATTCTCCTTCTGGATCCTCCCCATGAGCAAAGGTGCCAGCATCGCTGTCCAACTAGTCCTCGTCCTCGTCATCGCTGGACTGGGTTATTTCCTCTACGAATCCATTACTAACCCGTGGGAGGAACGCGAACTCATTATCGAGCAGCGCGAAGAGGTGCGCCAGCGCATGTCGGACATTCGGCAGGTGCTCATCCGGCACAACCAGGTCACCGGCCGCTTCCCCTCGACGCTTGACTCGGTCAAGATCTTCGCCGAAACGGACAGCTCGCTGCTGGCCGACCGCGATCAGATGTTCGGAGCAGGCTATACCTTCGACTCTCTCCTCCTCTCCCCGCTCTCGGGCGAACGGTTCCTCTACACGGCGTCTGATACGGGCCGGGTCAAGTACTACCAGCTGACCTCGCCCGATTACCCCGAAGACGTGATCGGCGCCGACCAGCCCGAAGTGAACCGGCTTAACGTCGCCACCTGGGAGTAACACCCCCGCCGACCTTCGGCGTTTTCGTACTCCACCCCGGCTGCCCATGACCGATCCGCAGGCCCGCGCCGCCATCGCGTTCGAGGGCGAAACGCTCCGCTACGCCGAAGTCGAGCAGGTCGGCACGTACGCTCGGCTGCTGCGTCTGGGCGCGTGCGACTTCGAGTTCAAGCCGGTCGATGCCCTCCGGGAGGGCGATGCCGAAGCACTCGCCATTATGCGCGAAGCGGTCGGCGACGTATTCGAGGGATCGACGGCCCAGGGCGTACGCATTGTGCTTCCCCCGCACTCCGTCCTGACCTGGACGGCGCCGTTTCCGTCGAGCCAGCCCGTAAACGAGCGCAACGCCCGACTTACGCTCGAAACGACGCTGCTCGCAGGAGCCGACCGAGGTCCTTCGATGGGCTTGACGCTTCAGCCGCTCTACTCTGAAGGTGGACAGGACTGGGTCCAAGTGATCGCCCTCTCGCGCCAGACGCAAGGGCGGATGGAAACCATCGGACGCGCCATGCCCAACGGCGGCATGCGTGCCAGCCTGAGTCTGCTCGGAGCCGCCCGCCTAGCCGCCGCCTGCGGATCCGAAAGTGGAATCACCGTCGCGTTGGGACGCTACGCTCACCGCACCGACTACTCGGTCGTCCGCAACGGCAACCCCATACTGATCGCATCGAGCAAGGCCGAATCGATTCCCAACGCCGCGTTTACGCTGCTTCGACTACTCGACCGCATCGGCGCCAACCCTACAGCGGTAGAGTCGGCCTTTGTCTATGGCGACGACGCGCGCGCCGCCGATCTGGATGCGCTGCCCCACGTGTTCGCTAACCCATTCGAACCGCTCAACCCGCTCCGCGCCTTACTCGTCGACGACCCCGACGCTGCCGATCCGTTCGACGTGTCCGCCTACGCGCCTGTCGTCGGCGCCACACTCTAGGGCTCCGAGATGCGCATTACGGGCGGCGCCTTGCGTGGAAGGACGATTCAAGCGCCCAAAGGCGACCGTACCCGCCCGACGACCGACAAAACACGACAGGCGCTCTTCAACCTGCTCCAGTCACGGCTGACACTATCCGGCACCCATGTGCTCGACCTGTTCTGCGGCTCGGGTGCCCTCGCCCTTGAAGCCCTCAGCCGAGGCGCCACTCACGCTACGCTCGTCGAGCGCCACGGCGCCACCCTCGCTCTCGCCCGCGCCAACGCCGAAGCGCTCGACCTAAGCGGTGTCTGCACGTTCCTAAGAGCCGACGCGCTGCGCTGGATCGACGGCGCGACTGCCCGCTTCGACTTGATCGTGGCCGATCCACCGTACGCCCTCGCTGAGTTGCCCGGTTTGCCCGATCTGCTGCTCCCCCTCCTGGTACCTGGCGGAGTCGTCTCCCTGGAGAGCGCGACCGACCTCGACTTCTCTGATCATCCGGCGCTGCTCGTCTCTCGCGTATACGGCGGCACGCGCTTATCGCTGTTCGGTGCTGCTTAGCGCCAACCAAAGGCTCACCCCTCTCACGGTCACCCCGCCGCCCATGCCCCGCGCCCTCTATCCCGGTACGTTCGACCCGTTCACGCTCGGCCACCTCGACGTACTGAGCCGCGCCGTCGCACAGTTCGACGAGGTCGAAGTGACCGTCGCCGTCAACTCATCCAAACAGACGCTGTTTACCGCCGACGAGCGGTGCGATCTAATCCGAGCGTGTGCCGCCAAAGCCGGACTGACGGGCGTAACAGCGGTGGCGTTCGAGGGACTGCTGGTCGACCACGCCAAGGCCTCGGGGGCGAGCGTGCTGGTGCGCGGGCTGCGGCAGGTGAGCGACTTCGACTACGAGTTCCGCATGGCGCTCGCCAACCGGCGCCTATCCCCCGGACTCGAAACGGTTTTCTTGATGACCAGCGAGGCCCACGCATTCGTCAGCGCGTCGATCGTGCGCGACGTGCATCGCTGGGGTGGTGAGGTAGGCCTGTTCGTACCTCCCATCGTGGCCGATGCGCTGGCGCAAAAGGCAGGACGCGGCGGAATCCGTAGCTGAACCGACCGGGAGCAAGCGACGCGAGTCCGTAGTTTTGACGCGTCACCCGCTCCTCCGCCTGCCCATGTCCGAAATCGAGTTTAACCCCAACGTTGCGGCCATGCGTCCGTCGGCCACGCTCGCCATGACGGCGCGCGCCAAAGCCTTGCAAGCTGCAGGACGCCCGGTCATCAGCTTGAGCGCGGGCGAACCGGACTTCGACACGCCCCAACCGATCATCGAAGCAGGAGACGCGGCGATGCGCGGCGGGTGGACACACTACACGCACAACCAGGGACTGCCCGAACTGCGCGAAGCCATCGTCGACAAACTCGCCCGAAACGGCATTCGCACCAGCATAGACCAGATCGTGTGCTCGAACGGCGCCAAACAGAGCGTCGCCCAAGCCGTGTTGGCATTGGTGCGTCCGGGCGACGAGGTGCTGATTCCCGCGCCCTACTGGGTCAGCTATCCCGAAATGGTCCGGCTGGCCGGTGGGGTCCCGCGCGAAGTGCTGGCGACCGCCGAGAAGGAGTACAAGCTGACGCCTGACCAACTGCGCCGCGCTCTGACGCCCAAGACCCGGCTGCTCTTCCTTAACTCTCCGTCGAATCCGACCGGTGCCGTCTACTCCGGCGACGAACTCGAAGGCCTCGCCGCCGTCCTGCGCGACTTCCCCGACGTATGGATCCTGTCGGACGAGATCTACGAGCACGTCATCTTCGACGCAGAGCACGTGTCGATCGGCAGCCTCGACGGGATGGCAGACCGAACGATCACGGTCAACGGGTTCTCCAAAGGCTACGCGATGACAGGCTGGCGGCTAGGCTACCTCGCCGCGCCGCTATCCGTCGCTAAGGCCGTGTCGAAGATCCAGAGCCAGTTCACGTCGGCCCCGTCGACGATCACCCAGAAAGCCGGAATCGCTGCGCTACTGATGGGACCTGAGCCGATCGAACGCATGGTTTCCGCCTTCCGCGAGCGCCGCGATTACATGCTTGCTCGTCTCGAGGCCATCAACGGCCTGACGACGCCCAAGCCTGAGGGCGCCTTCTACCTCTTCCCCGACATCAGCGGATTTCTAGGCTCGCAGTCGCCGACAGGACGGCTTATCGAATCGTCCGAGGAACTGGCGTTCTACCTGCTCGAAGACCACGACGTGGCGCTCGTCCCCGGCGAAGGCTTCGGGGCACCTACGGGCATACGCCTCTCGTACGCCGCTGGCCTGGACACCCTCGAAGCTGCGATGGACCGCGTCGAAACCGGGCTGGAAGCGCTCAAGCCGATGGAAGGGTGAGCCATTAGTCATCACGAGCGAGGCGTGGCGATCTCAGTAGGCAACCGCTGACGCTGGGGATCGCCGCGTCGCCCTGCTCCTCGCGATGACAAGTGGAAAGGTGTGTGTTTGCCTCACCTCGTCGTCCAACCCTATCGCCATTCCTCGGGGCGAGACGAGTCTCGCCCCTACATCAAAATCCGACGACATGCGCACCCTACTTAAAGGCGCTACGTGCGTTCTGCCCGGCGAAACCATCACGACCAACGTGCTCATCGACGGCGGCATGATCGCGCACGTCGGCGTTCCGGCTGGGGCACGGGTGGACGAAACGATCGATCTGACCGGACTGCACCTGCTGCCGGGCGTCGTCGACGATCAGGTACACTTCCGCGAGCCAGGGCTGACGCATAAGGAAGACTTGGAAACGGCGAGCCGGGCCTGTGCCAAAGGCGGCGTGACGACGTTTCTCGAAATGCCCAATACCGTCCCCGCGGCGACGACTCAGGCGCTGCTCGACCAGAAGTACGATCTGGCCGCACAGAAATCGCGCGTCAACTACGGCTTCTACATCGGCGCGACGCCCACCAACATCGCCGATCTGATCGCGGCCCAGCGCACGCCCGGCATCAAGATCTTTATCGGCTCATCGACTGGCGACCTGCTCGTCGACGATCAGGAGGCGCTCGAACGCATCTTCGCTCAAACGACGCTACCGATCACCGCCCACTGCGAGGACGAGGCGACCGTCCGGGCCAACTACGCCCGGCTCGACGGCGGGTCGGTCCCGCGCGATCACATGCGCATCCGAGATCACGAAGCCGCTATCGTGTCCACCCGTCGCGCGTTCGATCTAGCACGCCGGCACAAGCACCGCTTCCACCTGCTCCACGTCACGACCGCCGGAGAAGTCGACCTGCTGCGCGAAGTGCTCGCCGATCCGGAGATGAACGGCCTGATCACAGCGGAAGCCTGCACCCCGCACCTTTCGTTCTCGGACGCAGACTACGACCGACTGGGCACGCGCCTACTGCAAAACCCGTCGGTCAAAACCGCAGCCGACCGCGACGCGCTCTGGTCCGGTCTTCTCGACGGCACCCTCCAAGTCGTCGCCACCGACCATGCCCCGCACACCGTAGAGGAGAAAGCGCGTCCCTACGGCAACGCGCCGTCCGGAATGCCGAGCATCGAGCACAGCCTCGCTTTCCTGCTCAACGCGCACAACCAAGGCCGCTGCACGCTTCAACAGATCGCCGATTGGACCAGCCGCGCGCCTGCCGACATCTGGCAGATCCAGGGCAAAGGCCGTATCGCCGAAGGCATGCACGCCGACTTGGTCGCCGTTGACCTGAACAAATCACAGACGGTCCGCAATGCCGATCAATTGACAAAAGCAGGCTGGACTCCGTGGGATGGAGAGGTGTGGACCGGATGGCCCGTCGGCACCTGGGTGATGGGTCAGCGTGTCTTCTGGCACGGCGAGATTGACGAGGACGTGCGCGGCGCCGAGGCAACGTTCGGCGGGGAGTAAGCTGAGCGGATCATGCGTGCAGCAGAGCGACTGAGAGAGTCGGCATGATCTCGGTCCAGCCTTGAACTTTTGCTTCTTTTCGGCCTGCCCTCGACTCCGATCGGCGATCAAGCGAAAGGAAGGCTCGCGCAGCAAACACATGAAAGCCAGACCCGACGCAGAACCCGTTGTGGACTCCTGCCTGTTGTAATCGAGACGAGTCACGTCGCCCGCACCATACCGGTCGATTCCTGCTTCGAGCCGCCCCGTAGACCAACGTAGCTTCCAACTGCACCAACCCCAACGCTATGAAACTCGTCGCCTGGAACGTCAACTCCATCCGCGCGCGCCACGACCGCGTGCTCGCCTTCCTCGACCGCGAGCAGCCCGACGCGCTCTGCCTGCAAGAGACCAAGGTTACCGACGACGTTTTTCCCTTTGACGCGCTCAGAGAAGTCGGCTACCACGCTGCCGCCTATGGGCAGAAGACGTACAATGGCGTCGCCATCATCAGCAAGCACGAGCCGCAGAACGTCACGATCGGCTTCGACGACGGCGAAGAAGAAGATCCGCAGGCTCGCCTGATTGCCGCAGACGTGAACGGCGTCCGCGTGATCTCGGGTTACTTTCCCAACGGCAAATCGGTCGGCACCGATAAGTGGCACTACAAACTGGCGTGGATGAAACGGCTGCGCGCCTACCTCGACCGGCTCGACAAGAACCAGCCCATCGCCCTGCTCGGCGATTACAACGTCGCCCCTGAGGACGAGCGCGACATGGCGAACCCGGACAAGTGGCAAGGCTCGGTCCTCGCCCATGAGGACGCCCGCGCTGGAATCACCGCCCTGCGCGACTGGGGCCTGATGGACGCCGTCCGCTTGGTCGACCACGGACCGGGACCGTGGAGTTGGTGGGATTACCGCAGTCTGGGCTTCCAGCGCGGAGACGGCCTGCGCATCGACCACGTGTACGTAACGCCGCTGCTGGCCCGACGCGTCGCCGATGCCTACGTCGACCGCGACGAGCGGCGTGATACGAGCAGTCAGGAAGGAGGCAGTAAGCCGAGCGACCACGCGCCCGTCATCGTCATTTTGGAATAGGGCGAAAGCGTATCCCCGGTCGACCGTAGCGCATACCGGGCGTGTATGTTGAAGCCTTCCGCTAACGCGCTCTGATATGTATCCCTCGCTTCGCAGCATCCTCGTCGCGCTCCTTTTGCTCACCGCAACCGCGGCTCACGCACAGAGGGCGACCGTCAGCGGATACGTCGAGGATGCCGAGTCGGGCGAGCGGTTGATCGGCGCGACAGTCTATGCGCTGCAAGCTCGGGATGGCGCGGCTACCAACCGCTTCGGCTTCTTCACGCTCGGCCTCCCCGTCGGCGAGCGGATCCTGGAGGTCCGATCCGTCGGCTTCCAGACCGATACGCTGCGCCTAGACCTGACGCGCGACACTACGCTGACGATTCGGCTGACGGCAGGGCAAGAACTGCGCGACGTACTCGTCGAAGACAGCCGCATCGGACGCATCGAAGAGTCGACACGGACCGGGCTGGTCGAGATTCCCGTCGCCACTCTGCAACGGCTACCAGCATTGGGCGGCGAGGTCGACCTGTTCAAAGTGCTGCAACTGCTCCCGGGCGTCCAATCGGGCGTCGAGGGGTCGAGCGGGCTCAACGTCCGCGGCGGATCGCCCGACCAGAACCTGATCCTGCTCGACGGCACGCCGGTCTATAACGCATCGCACCTCTTCGGCTTCCTGTCGGTCTTCAACTCGGACGCGCTCAACCGGGTCGAGTTGACCAAGAGCGGCTTTCCGGCACGCTACGGCGGGCGACTTTCGTCGGTCATCGAGATCGACATGAAGGAAGGCAACCTGAAACAGCACGAGTTCAAGGGAAGCGTCGGCGTCGTGGCGACGAGTTTGACGGCCGAGGGGCCGATTCGAAAGGGCAAGGCGTCGTACCTGATCTCGGGGCGGCGGACGTACATCGACGCGCTGATCCGCCCGTTCATGGAGGACGACGAAAAGGGCGGCTACTACTTCTATGATCTCAACGCCAAGGTCAACTGGCTGGCGAGCGATAGGGACCGCCTGTTCGCCAGCGTCTACGCCGGAGACGACCGCTTCTGGGCCGAATCGCGCGATAGCTACCAGGGCGAGCGGAACGAGAGCAACGCCGACCTGGGCTGGGGCAACGTGACGGGTGCGCTGCGCTGGAATCGCGTGATCTCGCCGCGCCTGTTCGTCAACACGACGCTCACCTTCGCCCGCTACGGCTTCGATACCCAATCCGAAGTCATCGAGGAGTTCGACGGGCGGACGACGACCGATTTCTTCGCCTACACGTCTGGTATCCGCGACATCGGGGGCAAAGTAGACGCCGAGTTTCGGCCCGACGACCGGCACTACCTGCGCGCTGGCATCGGCGTCATCGGTCACCGCTTCTCTCCGGGTGCGCTCTCGTTCGAGATCGACGGCGAGGAAGGCATCGACGACCTGATTCCCGACGAGCAGATCACCAACGCTCTCGCCCTGACCGCCTACGCTGAGGACGACTGGGACCTGTCGGCCAGTTTAAAAGTCAACGTCGGGCTGCACGGCTCGCTCTTCGCTGTCGAGGGCACGCAGTACGCGTCGATCCAGCCGCGCG
>CAXBBB010000061.1:0-8676 GCA_963973615.1 uncultured Rhodothermales bacterium
CCTGCAGACGGTGATGGAAAAGCTGCTCGAGGATCTGAGCTTCGAGGAGGCGATGAAGGAGGTGAGGAAGACGACCGGGCTGGCCGGCGAGGATCTGGAAACGCTCGGCGACGGCATCCTCGAGCTCTCGGCGCGCACGGGTATCGCTCAGGAGGCGCTGGCCGGAATGGCCGCGACGGGCGGTCAACTGGGCATCGCCGACCCCAAAGATCTGCTCGCCTTTACAGAAACGGTCGCCAAGCTGAGCGACGTGTCCGACCTGTCGGCCGAGGAGTCGGCGGCCAGCATCGCAAAGATCTCGAACGCCTTTAAACTGCCCATCAAAGAGGCGGACAAACTTGGCAGTGTCCTCAACGAACTGAGCAACACGACGACGGCCAGGGCGGGCGACCTGGCGCAGGCCGTGACCAAGGTCGGCTCGGCGGGCGCCACGATCGGTTTTACCGTCGACCAGGTCGCCGCGCTCTCGGCTACGCTGATCGACAGCGGCCTCGAGGCCGAGACGGCGGGCACGTCGCTCCGGAACGTATTCATACGAATGCAGACGGAGGCGGCTGAGCTAGCGCGCGTGGCGGGTATCGGAGAACAGGAGTTTACCGACATGCTCGGGCAGCGTCCGATGGAGGCGCTCAACCTCTACCTGGACGGTTTGCGGAAACTGCCCCGTGCGCTCCAGGCGACGGAGATCAAGGACGTCTTCGGCGACGAGTCTTTCCTGAGCGTCCAGTCGCTGGCCACGCAGACCGAGATCCTGACGCGCAACCTGGGCAACAGCGCCGAAGCCTTTCGTAGGGGCGACAGCCTCAACCGAGAGTTTGCAGTGGGACTCGAAACCGTCGCCGCTCAGTGGGGGCTACTCATAGCGCGACTTGAATCGATGGCCACGAGCGTCGGCAACACGCTGGCTCCTGTCCTGAGCGGAATCATCGTTGGATTAAACAAGATCGTCGGTGCCGGAGAGGATGCAGGGGATGCGCTGCAGAGCACGTTCGCAGCCCTGAGTGAGACGAGACAGGTCTCATCCGCACTAGAGACTTACAACCGACTCGTTCGAGAAGGCAAGACCGACTCGGAAGAGTATCGCCGGGTAGTCGACAAACTGGCCGAGCGCTTCCCTGACTTGGTTTCCGGTTTCGACGACGCCGGGCGCGCAGCTGGCATTTATGCCGGGCAGGTACGCTCGCTGCTTGCAGTTGAACAGCGTCGCCTGCGTTTGCAACTGGCGGACGAACTAGAGGAGCAAGGGGAACGAGTTACAGCGGCAGCCGAGAAGATGCGTCGCGCTCGTCGCGAAGCAGTTCGGGCAGCAGGAGCGGTTGTCGAGGATGAACGGAAAGGTCTTGTCGACGAGGTTAGCCGACTGATCGAGTCGGGGCAGTCACCCAACAGCATACTTCTACGGCCTGTCATCCAGCGGCAGAAAGATCTTGCTGATGCACGCTCCGAGGCGTCAGAATACCGAAATGAACTGCGTGATCTCGCCGATGATTTGCTCGGCGTCTTCACGCCTCCTGACGACCTGTCGGGATACGACACGTTTGTAGACCAACTGCGCCGATCGTTAGGGCTGACGGCAGAGGATGCACGCGATCTAGCAGATCTTATGTCCGAGATCGCATCGGCGCCTATATCAGGTTCGGTGAGTCCGACTGTCGTACCGACAACGCCGCCAAGTGGTGGTGACGTCGAACGACGGGCCGAAGCCCGGGCCAGTCGCGACGTGTGGGCCGCAGAACTGACCCACCTCGACGAAGTGCGCGGGCGCCGCAGCGAGGAAGCCGCGATGATCGAGCAGGCTCAGGCCGCTGAACGCGAGCGCAACGAGCTCGTCGCACGGCGCGCGGAGCTGCAAAAGGACGGTGCGACGCTCTCCGCTGGCGATGCGGTCCGGCTGGACAACCAGACGAAGGCGCTCAAAGATCAGGCGACGGCATATCGCGCGGCAGCGACCGAGGCCCGCACGCTTGCCGAGCAGCACGACGCGCAGACGGATGCACTGGCAGGCCAGCAGACCGGCGTGACGGCGCTGTGGGATGCGCACGAGCAGTTTCAGCAGCAGCTAGATGGAGAGCAGCCCGGCACGAAGGCATACCGCGATCTCGCGCTCCAGACGGATGCAGCCGCGGACGCCGCTCAGCACGCGCAGGCGGCGTACCAGGAGCTTCGGCAGGCGATCGAGCAGCGGCAACAGGCCGAGGCGGAGCGTCTCACGCTTGCCGCCCAGCGCTCTACCGCAGCGGACGGGACAGATGCCGCAGCCGAGATCGATGCCCAGATTGCGCGGCAGGACGAACTCGTTGCCGGATCGCGGCGCGTGGAGGCGCAGGCGGGCCGTGAGGCCGCGTCAGCACTCGAACTGGGGCAGGTGTATGCCTCGCTCTCGCCGGACGTGCTACGCGTCGTGAACAGTCTCGAAGCGCTCGCCACGCGCATGGTCGAGGGGACGGCGACCCCGGCAGCGCTGGAGCAGATTCAGGCGCTCACGCAGGCATCTAAGGACTACGCCACCGAAATCCAGCGCCTCGAAACGCTGCGCGCGCTCGGCACAAAGCGCGGCGGCATCTCGCAGAGCGCGTTCGACGAGAAGGCCAAAGCAGCCACGGACGCCTATCTCGATTCGCTCGGGCAGATCTACGCCACGATGGAGCGTCTGGGACTGCTCACGCCCGAGGTGCAGGCTGCCATCGCGGAGGCGATGAAGTCGGCGACCCAGGATACAGAGCAGGCCGACGACACGATGCAGAACCTCGCGCGCTCGATCCGCGCGATGAGCAGGCTGGGCAGCGTCTTCGGCGGACTCTCGGACGGACTGCGCGACATGCTCGACGCTTCCGCCGACGTACTCGGCAACCTGTCGGCGCTGCAAAAACTCCCGGCAAACGCGAGCTTTCTCGACAAGCTGATCCCTGGCCTAGGCATCGCGTCGGGGATTATTGGTATCGGGGCGAGCCTGTTCGCCAGTTCAGGACCGTCAGCGCGCGAGGTGGAGCGCGAGCAGCAGATGCGCGAGATGGAGCGCCAGCGCGAGGAGACCATGCGCCTACGCGGGTCGATCGCCGACAACATCCGCGCGCTGGAGCGCAACACACGCAGCAACTTTCAAGAGGGTAGGGTCGGGTCGTCTACTAACCGGGAGACAGTCACGGACATCGCCGGTGCTATTGAAGCGTTTCGTAGCGCAGACCAGAGCGGCGAGAACGCCGATCTCACGGCAATGCGGTCTGCTTTGGACAGACTTTATGACGACCTGGACGATGCAATTGGTCGCGGCGACGACGCAGCAGAGATCGGCATCTCGCAGGCTATTGCACAACTCCAAGCTCAGATTGAGGCCGCCGAGCGCGCGCGTCAGTCAGCGCTGTCTCAGCAGGCGCAGTCCATCTTGGACTCGCTCAGCGACTCGGGTATCAGTGGCGCGGATCAGTACCGAGAGACATTCGAGAAGCTGGTGGGCGAGCTGGGCATGACGGCAGCAGAAGCGTTCCGGCGCATCTTGGACGGCGACTTCTCGGGCACGAGTCTGGCGGGGCTCGACCTGCCTAGTCTCTCAGCGTTCATCGACGAACTGCTCTCCAAGCTCGGAGAGTACACGGGTGATCTAGGCGGCGCTATCAACCTGTTCAATACGCTGAAAAGTGTCGGCGGGGATTTGCAAGCGGCCTTCGATCAGTTGATCGATTTCATGCTGGCCAGCGCGAGCGACATCCCGGACGTGGCGAGGGAATGGCTTGCTGGGCTAGATGGACTGAAGCTGGATAGCGAGCAGGGCCGCGCCGCTCTCAAAAAGATTCTCGACCTGATCCGGCTCAACGAGGGAGGCGTGTTGACTCAGGCGATGCAGGCTGAACTGATCGCACTCCTGGGCGGTCTCGAGGGCGGGGCGTCAGGGAGCGCGGGCGAGAGCAACAGCACGTCGGTCAGCCGGGCGATCAGCGAGATTCAGGGCAATGCCGTCGTCCAGTGGCTCGAACTGATCGAGCGCAACACGCGTGCGTCAGCGGGCATCGACGATCCGATGCAGGGCGGTACGGCTAGCCTCAGCAGAGGCGGGTTCACTTCGGACCAGGCTGCGCAAGCGACCGCTGATCTGGCCGCGATCCGGCGCAACACGTTTCGGCCCAAACTGGAAGACCCTGATTCGGGCACGCGCTCGTGGGACGACTTTCCAGGCGCGACTGCGGCGCAGTCGGACGCGATTCGAATGCAGATCGTCGGCGCGCGGAGTCAGCTTGGCCAGATTGAGGCCCACACGCGCGGCGGATCCGGCATCGTGGATCGCGACATTCTGCCGAGCTCGTTCGGAGCGGATGATCTCGCTGCGATGGTGGCCGCATTCGAGCCGCTGCGCGAGATTCCGGCTCTGCTCGCTGATCGGCAAGCGCAGGGGGCATCCCAATCGCTGCGCCAGTCGATCCGCCAGCGCTTCGACGTGAGCGTGACGGGAGACCTCGTCACGCGCACCCGGCGACCGAGTCGCGAGGAGATCGACGCGATCATGGAGGGCATTGAGGCTGAAATCCGAGGTTACCTGGGGAGGCTATAAATGAGACTCGAACGCATCGAACTCTGGTCTGCCGACGCTGCTACACGTCTCGATGTGGCTGCTGACTTCGACATCGTCTCCTGCCTCGACGGGCCGCTACGCCTCATTGAGCGTGCCGAGCAGCCTAGCGAGATATCGGCAGCGCTCATCGCCGGGTCGGACGCGGCTACGCGCATCGACGCCGAAGGTGATCCGCTTCTGGGGCCGCGCAAACTCGTCCGAGGCGTGGTGGCCTTCGAGATGGGAGGCGCAACAGTGAGCATCACGACCGAACTGCGCGTGCTCACTGTTGATCGGGACGTGTCGGGTGGGCAGCCCGTCCAGATAAAAGGTGTCGCCTCTTGGACAGACCTGAGCGAGCCAGTGCGCCGCGTAGATGCGACCGGCCGGGTGCGCTACGACCTGAGCCTTGTCGGCATGACGGCAGATGCGGCGATGGCACTTTTGCTCTCTGGCGATACAGGATGCGACACCGCCCGCTTCGCATACGCGGCGGGCGGCTATGGAGCGTCGACTCGGCTGGACATACGCGTCGACGGGCAGGCGAGCCGCCTCGACCTGATGCGAGAGGTTGCGCGGCAGGCCGGAGCCGAGGTCATGAAGACGTTCTCGGTGGGCAGATGGGTATTCAAGCTGACTCAGGAGGTAGGGCGCAGCCCGTACGAGCAGCAGCAGGGAGTAGCCCTACCTGCCCGGCGTCCGATCGAGCTAGGCCCAGGCCCGTGCACGCGTATCGATCTGATGCGCCGCAGCGATGCGTCGAACTACTTCAGCCGCATCGTGCCGATGGCTCAAGCCGCTGACGGGCCGCTCACGATGGCGGGAGCGGTGTGGACTGTCGCGGCCGAAGATGGGGAGACGCTCACACTCTCGGGCGCTCCCATTCCGCTCAGCGGAATGCTGGTTGGCGAGCACTTCAGACTCGGCGAGGATACCTATGAGGTCGTCAGTTCGACCGCTCCGAACGTAATCGAGATCGGCAGCAATCCGGTGGCCACCATTGGGGAGCGCGGCACGTTCGAGACCGCTGATGGCGACGCGCTTACCTACCTCGATCATCCCGATCAGCGGTGGGGACGGAGCGAGCGCACGCTGCCAGCCTCGGCAACGCCTTACACTAACCAACTCGTAGAAGCGGGCGTGAGCGCTGATCTATCGGAGTGGGACGGAGGACTACCGGTTGGGTGGAGCGCGGTCGGCACCCCGACTGTCGCGCAGCAGACCGACGATGTGTACGTCGAGCACGGCACGCTCGGCGCTCTGGTGACGGCAGGCGAGGGGGAGGGCATCACGACGGATGTGATCGCCTACCGCAAGATCCAGTCAGAGTATGCGAGTATCTGGGCGAGCCTGCGCCTCGGGTCTGGCAAAATCGCGATGCGTCTGCGTAGCGTGGCCACCGGTGAGGTGATGCGCAGCGACTCGGGCGATCAGGCCACGTCGGATAGCGCTACGCTAGAGGCGCTTTTTGATCAGGGCATCTCACTCGCCGAAGGAGATTACCGCCTCGAAATCGTCGCCCTCACTGACGGCACAGTGTTTACGCTTGACGCGGCTACGGTCTGCTCGGCTTCGGAGGCTGTGCCCTACGCGCCCGAGATGGGACCGGAAGCGCTCTGGAGAGAAGCGGCGCGGCAACTCTCCGAGCAGGGCGGTCCCGTGCCAGACGGACTCGATGCCGCGCTGATTGATATTACCAGCTTCGACCAGACAGGCGCGTACGATCCCATCGAGGTCGGCAGTCACGTCCTGGTGCGTGATGCCTATGATCCGTCGACGGCCACGTACGACATCGAAGTGGCGACGCGCGTGGCTGAGATGACGACCGAGATCTCGCAGAGTGGTGTCGCCTACCGGCAGGTCAAACTGAGCCGCGTCAACCGCGACTTTGTTAGCCGCTTCGACCAACTGCTCGGCAGGTCACGGCTTCCGGGCGTACCTCGTCGCATTCCGCCTGTGGCGCAGCTAGCGTTCGATCTGGTTAGCGTGTCTGGAGACGATGCCGTCGTTCGCGCTTCGGGCCGCCTCGGTGGCACCGAAGAGGCTACGCTTTCTACTAGCCACGACGGCGTAGATGCTTCGTCAATGCTGATCGGCAAGCAGTTTAGCGAGACGTTTACGCCAAGCCTAAAGCCTGGGCAGTCGACTTACTCAGTCGCTGTCACAGCCCCGACCGGCGAGACCATCGCTCAGGCCAGTCTGGCTTTGCCTCCGATAGCACCTGCGCTTGACGTCACCAAGACGTTTGACGGCGCGAACGAGTACACCTACTCGGTAGATATAGCAGGCGATGCGCGCGGGCTGCTGCTCGTCACCCGCATCGAGGAGTCGACGGGGGCCGTGACGTTCGATCATGCTCCCGCTTTCGTCATTGCCGAGACGGATAATACGTGGGAGTTCGCCTACACCGTCGTGTCAGGGCAGACGATTACGGTGTCCATTCTGCTCATGGACGGGCGGCGCGTCCTAAGATCAGAGCAGTTATGACCCGCCCCGCTTACCTCTCCATCATCACCAATGCCGCCTACGCGTGGGCTGCGTGGCACGTGTGGACGATCGCGCCCACCGTTTCGGCGTCGCTCTGGCTGCTGGCCATGTGCTCGGGCTGGTTCCACGTCACAGGCACGTTTCGAGCGCGCACAGCCGACGTCATGACGATGTGGGCCGTCGTCGGCTCACTGATTGGTCTGTGCTTTCATCCGCTCATCTCGGCCGCTCTCGCTGCGGCTACGCCGCTCTACTACGTGCTCATGATCGGCGACCGCACGTGGCACCTGTGGACGGGGGAGCGCATGATCCCTGCTGTTCTCCTGCTCATTCTGTGCGCGCTCGGACGCTGGGCGTGGGAAGGGGCACCAGCGGGGTTCATCGTACCGCTGACTGTCTCTGTCGCGCTGATGGCAGCAGCCTACGGGTCACGCTGGCTGAGCGAGAAGGCGTACGGCAAGGCGAATGGGCCTACCCTGATTGGTGAGAATGACGTGGCCCACCGCGCGCCGACCGGATGGCTGGGCTGGGGTGCAGATATAGGCCACGGATGCGCATGGCACACCCTCTCATCTCGCGCGATAGACGGCTTCGCCGTGGCCCTCTGTTCTTTGATGTATTGACCCTTCAATAGGCTATCGACGAGGCGTCACAGTTTCCCTCGTAAGTGCTGATTCCTGCCCTGGGCGTTCTGTGTCACGTCACGTGTCCAGTTGTGTCACGTGACGCGGCGCGCAACAAGACCGCGAGCGCGGCGATGAGAATAAAGGTGTTCATGGGAGAAAGGTACGGAGTCGATCTGCAGGGGAGAGGACTACCCATGCGCGCCTCTTTATGTGAGCAGATGACAGTAGGCAATCGCCCGAAAAATAAATAGATAGGCGTGTGACATAATGATGTCACTTAGGTTTGGTATCCTACGCATACGCGCGCGCGAAACGGCGCGCTGCCCTCTCCAAACCCGAACCCGCCATGTCTACTCACTTCGCCGAGCCGAGTCTGTTTTATGCCCCGCCGTACGAGCGTCCTGTCGAGGACGAACTGGCGTGGCATCTGGTCAAGTTTCTTCATCCTGATGCCGGAATCCAGTATCAGGTGCGTCATGAAACGCCTGCCGGACCGTTCTACACCGATTTCGTCGTCGAGGTACCGTTGGGGGATACGGTGCGGCGCGTCGGAATTGAGGTGACAGACGCACTCGATCCCGAGAACGTCGCGCTGCGTGACGCGCTGCTCGTCGGGGGTGGGCATCTGGACGCTGTCCTGCGGTTCGATCCCAGCGATCTGACGTACCGGTTGCACGACGCCTTGCTGTTCGCGCTACGCCTGCGTCCCGACCTGTTCGGGCGGCGGGGTCGGATTAACCTGGAAACGCTGGCGTCGACTGAGGCGCTGATCTGCGACGTACGTCCGGGCCGCTCGGTCGATATGCCGTACGCACTTCCTGATTCGCATGCTGGATTGCTGTTCGGTGGCGAGGAGCTAGAGCCGCTGCCGGGAGCAGGACGTGTGCTGCACGTTGCCGTCGTGGATTCGGCACATCCCCAATCGTGGCTCGCTCGCTATCACCAAGCGCTCGACTTCTTCGGTGTCACACACCGACGGGTCGGCCAGTCGACGCGGCGGGCGGCGTGATGCGAGGTGTC
>CAXBBB010000062.1:0-8673 GCA_963973615.1 uncultured Rhodothermales bacterium
TTTCATAGAGGAGGAGGTCTTCGTCGCACTCGACGAGGCGAAAAAGGTCGGTATCGGCCTGATGTTCGGCCACCCATTCGGTGGAAACGAGCATGTCCGGGCGTGCAAACGACATCATATAGTGAGGCGGTGGGTGCATCTGATCAAAGATAGGCGCGGCCTTAGTCGAGGCGCAGCACAGGCGAAAGCGTGCATCCGAACGGCGTTCCAAGACACACATTCCGCACCTAGCCTTCATCCTCTATCCCAACGCACACCGATGCCGCATAAGCGCCGATATTCCGTGACATCTCGCCCCCCCGCCTCCCGTTCAATAGCTCACGACGCAACTGTCGACATCATCAACCCAACCCTCTCCCGCCATGCGGACTCTCTCTCTCCTCGCTTTACTCTTCGCCCTCGCGCTTCCTGTGCAGGCTCAACGACAACAACGCTCCAACGAGTCACCGCCCGGCGAGCGTGTTATTGAACGGTTCGACCGCTCACTCGACCTGACCGAGGCGCTACGCACTCAGATGCAAACGTTGCTCCGGAGCCACGCCGACGAGCGGCAAGCCGAACGCGAGCGGATGCGAGCGGAACGCCAAGCCCTCCAAAACCAACTCTTGTCGGTCCTGACGCCCGCTCAGCGCGCCAAACTCGAAGCCGAGCAAGCCGAACGTCGCGAGGAGCAGGTCGACCGACGTGTCCGCCAGATGACGCGCCAACTCAATCTGACCGACGCGCAGCAAACTCGTGTGCGCGCCCTGCTAGAAGCACAACCCACGCGACACGACCGCGATGCGGGTGCGAATCCTCGTCAACAAATGGAGCAAGTACGCAGCCAGCTTAACGAGATTCTGACACCCGAACAGCGCGAACGCGTCGACGAGATGAAGCAGCGCACCCGCCGCGGTGACCGGATGCGCGGTGGACGCGGAGGTCGAAGAGGAAGCCGCCGCTAGACCAGACCGGAAGGAGATCTGGCAGGTCGCCTACGACCTGCCAGATCCGCGCCGGAAAATGAGACTCCATTACCCAACCAACTCTGCCGCCTCGTCGAAGCGCACACTGACGAGTTTCGATACGCCCGGCTCTTGCATCGTGACGCCATAGAGCCGATCCGACAACTCCATCGTGCGCTTGTTGTGCGTGACGAGAATGAACTGGGTCTGATCCGAGAATCGGCGAATGATGCGCATGAAGCGGTCTACGTTGGCTTCGTCGAGCGGCGCGTCGACTTCGTCGAGGATGCAGAAGGGGCTGGGTTTGACGAGATAGATCGCGAACAGAAGCGCGATGGCCGTCAACGTCTTCTCTCCCCCTGATAGCTGGGCAATCGACGCCGGACGCTTGCCGCTTGGTCGGGCGAAAATCTCGACCGGGGAATCGAGGAGATCGTCGGGGTCGGCGAGCGTGAGCTCGGCGCGTGCTCCCTCCCCGAACAGATCGACGAATAGCGTCTGGAACGACTGCTGAATCTGCGCGAACGTCTTCTCAAACCGGCTGGATGCTGCCGCGTCGATCTCGGCGATGGTCTCTTCGAGAAGCGACTCGGCTTCTTCCAGATCGCGCTGCTGCTCCTTCAAGAACGTCAGCCGTTCCGACGCCGCCTCGTAGTCTTCGACCGCCAGCGCGTTGACCGCGCCGATGCGACTGAGCTTGCTCTTGAGGCCTGAGAGTTCCTCACGTGCTCCACCCGAGTCGAAGCCGTCCGGCACGTCGCCGGTATCGTCTGTTAGTGCGGTTTCGTGAGACGCCGCCCACTCTTCTTCGAGCGCATCGCGCCGCGCCGCTACCTGCGCTTGTGCTACGGCTACCGCCGACATCCGCTCGGACGCCTGCGACTGCTCCCGCCTCGCCTCACGCACCTGCTTCTCGACTTCGGACATCGTCGATGCCGCCTCCAACACGGCATCTTCTGACTCTTGAACCGCTTGATCGAGTGGCTCGCGCGCATCAGCCAACCGAGCGACCTCGGCTTGGGCTTCCCCCACTTCGCGCTCTCGCTCCGACGCCGACTCGCGTTCCGCTTGCTCCTGGGCTGCATCGCGGTCGCGCTGCTGCTCGGTTTCGATTGTCAGGCGGGCAGCGCGTTGGGCTTCGCGTTCGAGTGCTTCTAAGCGCGCGCTGGCCTGAGAAGCCGCGAGCGTGGCCGACGTAAACGCTGAAAACACGTCACGAGCCGCACGTTCCGACGATTGGGCATCCGACTCCGCCTGCTGTACGCGGTCACGCGCTTCGCTCAGTTCGCTAGCTGACAAATGCTCGGCTTGCTCCAACGACGGGAGTCCTTCTCGGGCACTGCGTTGTGCTGCATCGGCCTGAGCAACCCGCTCGGCATGGAGACGCTGCGCATTGACAGCCGACTCTCGGGCCAGGATCGCTCGATCCAACACCTGCTGTGCCTGTCGCAACTGAGCAGCGGCCTGTTCTGCTTTTCTTCTCAGTTCCTGAAGCGCCGCACGGTCATCGACGCGCAACTCGTCGACCTGCCGCTGAGCGGCGTCGACAGCATGTTGTCTGGTGGCGACGTGATCCTCAAGAGCAGTCAGACGCTTGCGCTGCTCTGCGCGCGTGGGAGCAGGCGCTCCAGGGTCGGGAGCACCTCCAAAATAGGACGCAGCGGGCTGCGAGCTTCCCGGCAGCGGAGCGCCGACCCAGCTCCCATCCGGGACAATGACGCGGATGCCAGGCGGTACGTCCTGGGCGCGAGGGAGCACGTCAGCGACACACCAACCTTCCAGGATGAGGTCCACGACCGAACGATTCTCATCGTCTACCTGAACGTACTCCGCGAGTGCGATCCACCCGCTGGGTGGTTGGCCTATTTCCGAACGCGACGCAGTCTCTCGAACGACAAGAGTTGCTCGCCCTGCTCCCTTATTCTGAAGGGTAGCAAAAGCGTGCTCCGCGGCCTCATCATCGCGTACAACAACGCACTGCTTCCACTCGTCCAGGGCAACCGAAACGGCTCGCTCCCACCCCGGCACAGGTACGACTACGTCATCCACTGTCGAGAACGCCCCACCCTCCACAGTCGCTGTTTCAGCGAGCGTGCGGACGCCTTCCGCAAAATCACGCGTGGCACTCATAAGCTGGCGGAGCATACGCGCCTCGGCTTGATACGCCCCAAGCTCTCGCTCCGCGTCACGAAGCACGACAGAAGCTGCTTCGATATCCGATACACGCTTCTGAGCCTCTGCTTCTGCTGTATCTACCCGCTGCTTGGCTTCTTCTGCTTCTCGCTCGGCTTGGTCGATGCCACGCTGAGCGGCTGCGATGTGGGTCTCGTGCTCCGCGTCATCGTCCACGGCCGGAGCCGCGACCAAGCGTTCGTACTCGGCGGTGTGCAAGTCTACGGCGGCGAGTTGGCGGTCGAGTGCACGACGAGCATCGGCGTGGCGCTGCTGTGCCTGGCGTTCGGACTGGGTGGCATTGCGCAACGCAGTCCGTGCAGCGTCGAGCGCCTCCTGTGCGGCGTCGCGCTCGGCTTTCGCTATCCCAAGCGCTTCAGCGGCGTTCTGAGATTTGGGGCGCGCGGCTTCGAGTTCGGCCTCGATGCGCTCCTGCTCGGCTTTCAACTCCTCCAGTCGGTCGGACAATCGCTCAGCCTGGGCAGAAAGGCGACGCGCATCGGCTTGGGAGCGGTCGCGGCGTTCGAGGGCGACGCGGGCTTCGGCTTCGGCCTGGCGTAGCGTGTCGAGGTGGGCTTGCAGCGCGTGTTGGGCCGTTCGGCGCTCGTCTTCTGCGACGATGCGGTCGGATTCGGCGCGCTCACGTTCGGCTTCTTTTGCCGTGACTGACGCAGCGGTTTGACGCGAGAGGTCCTCGGCAGCCTGGAGATCCGACGTGTGCTGGGCGAGAGCCGTCGTCAAGCGGTCGTATTCAGACAACGCAATCCACCGCTCCAACTCGGATCGTCGGGCGTCGAGTTCGCGATGGCGAGCCGCTTTTTTTGCCTGCCGCTCGAGTGAGTTGGCCTGAGCCTCGACTTCGTCGACCAGGTCGCGCAGGCGTGTCAGATCGTGCTGAGCGCCTTGCAGTTTGCCCAATGTCTGGCGGCGACGCAGCTTGAATTTGGTGATGCCCGCCGCTTCCTCGAATAGGCGCCGGCGGTCGTCGGCGTTGTCACTCAGCAGCTGGTCGACCTTCGCCAACTCGATCACCGAATAGGCCCCTGACCCCATACCCGTGTCCATGAACAGGTCCTGGATGTCGCGCAGGCGGCAGGTGACACCATTGAGCAGGTACTCGCCCTCTCCCGATCGGTAGAAGCGGCGCCCAAGCGTCACGTTGGCGTACTCAGTCGGCAGAATGCCCCGGCTGTTCTCGACCGTAAGCAGCACCTCGCCCATCCCGACCGGACGCCGCGACGACGTACCGTTGAAGATGACGCCTTCCATCTTGTCCGAGCGCAGCGCTTTGGCCCGCTGCTCACCGATAGCCCACCGTACGGCATCGACGATGTTGCTCTTACCGCAGCCGTTGGGACCGACGATACACGTGATGCCGTCGTCGAACGTGAGCGTCGTCTTGTGGGCGAAGCTCTTGAAGCCGTGGAGTTCTAGGCGGCGGAGATGCATAGTTGGGCGTTGGGGGCCGCGAAGATACGCAACCCGTTTCTCCCGTGCCGCTACCGCCGCACCAGCGTCTGCGTCGTCACGCGTCGGTCGGTCCGCACGCGCACCACGTAGATGCCTGCCGACAAGCCGGCGCCGTCTAGCTCGAACGTGTGCGCTCCGCTCCATGCCGATGGGCGATCCGCCAAGGTCACCACTCGCCGTCCGAGCGCATCGAACACGTCGATGGCTAGGGGCGACTCGTTGGTCAGGTGGACGGTGATCGTCGCGCGATCCGAAAACGGGTTGGGGGCGCTCGTCATGACCAAGTCGGCATGAGGCGTGACGTAGGCTTCAACGATGGGGCTAAAAGCGAACGCTCCGTCCAAGTCGGTCTGGCGGATTCGGAAGCGGTGCGCGCCGGGCGATAGGGCGTCGGCGGTCCAGCGGTAGGAGTGCACCTCAAGGGTTGTCCCGGCTCCAGGAAGCGTGCCGAGGGAACGCCACTCCACCCCATCCAACGGCTGCGTTTCGACCGTGAAGGTTGCGTTGTTGGTCTCGCCAACCGTTTCCCACGTCACGTCGACGCGCGGTCCGTCGGCAACGGCAAGGACACGTCCCCACTCGACGGGCAGCGTGCCGCCCTGATTGCTGTCAAACGCGCGGGTGGCGAGCGTAGAGTCGAGCACGTACGGATTGTCCGTCCCCTGATAGGCGCGGATGCGAAGAGAACGAGCGCTGTCGGCTGCGGTCGATGGGTCGGCGCGGTGCCATGCGAGGAGCGTCGTCACCTGATCCTTGAACCATACCGTGTCGGATTGCGCGCGATAAAGGGTGTAGAAGTAGAACATGGCCCTCGCCACATCGCCCTTATGGTCTTCGCGCGGCTCAAACTCGGCGCCTGTCGTCTCGGAAAACAGATCGCGGATGGACAGATCGGGTTTGGTCGTCTGCGTAGTGGGGCCGAACCACTTGGTCGCGAAGTTGTCGTCGACTTCGGCGAAGGCGTCGTTGCTCCTGCTGCTGTTCGACTGTTGTGTTACGGCGAACAGGTGGTGCATATCGCTCTTCGCCCATCCCGATTCGGCGCCGTGCGATTGGGGCCACGTGTGCTCGGTCGATATCTGCAGACTGCTGTTGTACGCGTAGGTCGTCGGGTCTTGGGTACGGTCCATCCAGGTTGCCCGGCCCGTGTAGACGCACCGGAGCGAGTCGCCCGGCTCCATATCGATGCGTAGAAAGAGCGTGTCGCGGGCACGATCGTAGCTGAATACGGTCGCGGGCCGAAAGTCTGATGCGAGTCCCGCGATCAGTTCGAAGCCGGTCTGCGTTGGGCGGATCGTCTGGGCCAGTGCCGACGGTGCAAGCGCGAGGAGAACGGCGAGGGCGAACGAAAAGCGAGTGGTCATGAGGGTGAGCGGCGGGAAGGTGCTGTCCGTTATCGGCAGCGGGCCGAAGGAACTCAATACTGCCCTCCGCGACCGCGAACTTTTCAAGCGGCGATATTATCTCTTTGCGTACCATCGCGCCTCAGCACTGGCACATCGCTTGCGTTCGGCTGAGTATCCTCACCAATCCCTCACCCCCCGCTCCCATGCGCACCTTTTCTACTCCCTTCCGTCCGCTCTCGTGGACACTCCTGGCCCTCCTCGTAGTCACCCCTGTCGCCGCACAGGATTTCGACGAGGCCGAGGCCTATACCACACCATCTGAGATCTACGGCGTCTTCGACGGCGGACTCGCCCTCGCCATTCCCAGCGGCGACTTCCGTGATCAGACAGGCAACATCGGCTACGGTGTCAACCTGGGCGTCGGCGTCGGATCGCGGACGCTGCCGTTCGTCGTCGGCGTCGAAGGAGGATTCTTCATCCTCGACAGCAATACCGAAAACGTGCCGCTGAGTACGACGGTCTTCGGTGTCAACGTCGACGTCGAGACGACGAACAATCTCGCCCAGGGCCACCTCTTCCTGCGGATGCAGCCCTCGAGCGGCATGTTGCGCCCCTACGTCGAGGGTCTCGTCGGCGCGAAGTATCTGTTTACCGAAACGACCGTCCGCGACGAACGCCGACGGGACAACGACGAAGGCGTATTCTCGTCGACCAACTTCGACGACTGGGCGTTTAGCTACGGCGTCGGCGCCGGCGCGGCTATCGAAGTCTATCGCAACCGCGACGCCCAGTCCGATCTGGGCACCGTCAGCATCCTCGTCAGCGCCCGGTGGACGCCCGGCTCGACGGCCGAGTACCTCGACGCCGCCACGATCCGCGACCGCAATGGCAACGGCGTATTCGACGAGGGCGACGCCGACATCAGCCGCAGCCGCACCGACGTGATCGTACCCAGCATCGGCGTGTCAATCACGTTCTGACCACGCATCCATACGTCTGCGCCCCGCCTGAGTGTTCTCGGTCGGGGCGCAGTCGGTTTAGGACCTTGCGATTTGCGTGTGGGACAGCACCTCTTGGGTCTGTTTCAGCACGACGCCCGGCAGCCTGAGCAGCGCCGTCGTTCCCTTACCTACTGTCGACTGAAGAGTGAACTGGGCACCGATGATGCGCGCCAGCCCGGCGACGACGGTCAGACCCAGCCCCATCCCCTCGTAATTGCGTGTGACGCCCTCGCTGCTCTGCACGAACGGCTCGGATGCGCGTGGCAAAAACGCCGGGTCGATGCCGATGCCCGTATCCGTTACGTGAACGACCAAGTCGGCCCCATCGGCTCTGGCTTCAAGCCGAACCGTTCCATCCGGCGTAAACTTGGAGGCATTGGACAGCAAGTGCCCGACGATAGTCTGGACCGCCCGGCCGTCGATGTGCGCCGTAATCGGACTCACCTCGATCTCGAAGTGCAGGTCGGCACCACGAATACGGTCGGCATACTCGCGCGTCACGTCTGACAGCAGTGCGTCGATGCGATAGTCGCCTTGCGTATGCACGTACTCGCCGCTGTCGATCTGCGTCAGGTCGAGTACCATCACGAGCGATTCCATCAGTCGCCGGCCGCTGTCGCCGATCATCATCAGAAAGTCCTCCTGCTCTATCGTGGCCGCGTCGCGTAAGTCGTCGCGGAGAATATCGGATAGAGCGATGATGCCCGAGAGCGGCGTCCGAAACTCGTGGCTCAGATTGTCGAGCAGCGTCGACTTGAGGCGGCTAACGGCTTCGGCGCGCTCCTTCGCAGCGACGAGTTGGGTGTTGGCCGTGCGCAGTTCGCGCGTCCGGGTATCTACCTGATCTTCGAGAAAAGCACGGTGCCGCGCCAGCGCCTGATCGCGGGCCTGGATCTCGCTCAGCATCGCGTTGAACTGAGTGGCGAGTTGTCCTAGCTCGTTCGAGTTGGGCGACTCGACGCGGACGGCGAAATCTTTGGCCTGCGCCACCTGATGAACCGTAGCCGTCAAGTCGCGGATCGGCGCCGTGACGCCCTTTCGAAAGCGCAAAGCAGCCACCAGAGACAACCCCAGCGCGCACAGCAGCACGATACCGCTGATCAGCAAATAGCGTGACCGGCGCCGCTGCTCACCCTCCAGACTGTACTCAACGACCAGACTACCAACGAGCCGCCCATCGTCTTCTACGATAGGGTGCACGAGCCGAAACGCGTCGGCGCCGTATGTCACGCCCGCCTCGCCTATTGGCAGCGCTTCGCCGGTTGCAGGATACTGGGCCAGTACGCCGCCGTCTGACGTGAACAGCGTGGCCGCCAACACGTCGGGCACTTCGGAAAACCCCTCCAGTCCTTGCTGCGCCGAGAAGCCGTCGCCAAAGTCCAACGCTGCCGATAGCGACGCACCCACGATGGCGGCTTGATGGTCGAGGCTGCGTTCGAGTTGCGTGCGAAACGTGGCGCGATCGAGCA
Organism: uncultured Rhodothermales bacterium; assembly: GCA_963973615.1. Classification (GTDB taxonomy): domain Bacteria; phylum Bacteroidota; class Rhodothermia; order Rhodothermales; family BA12; genus CAXBBB01. The sequence goes on from CAXBBB010000062.1 coordinate 8,403, forward strand.
GGATGAACGCCGCGCATGCCGCTACCAACCCGAGCGTGCTCACGCCGAGGATTACGATAATCAGTTTGCGGTCGAGCGATGACCTCACGGGCTTACCTGGAACAGACGCGTCTGGAAGGGGCCGGTGTCGACTTCGTGCTCATGGGCAGTCAGGTAGGCGAGAGCGAACGAGAGAATACCGCGACTTTCGAGCGCGCCCGTCGTGTCGGTTTGGGCGTCCCGCAGAGCGTCGGGATCGGGCGAACGGATCAGGCGCAGGAAGTCGGAGCGG
>CAXBBB010000063.1:0-8605 GCA_963973615.1 uncultured Rhodothermales bacterium
TCCCTGACAGCATCCGGTCGCAAATAGACGGCGCTCGCGTGAAGACACAGGTCGCCCTCGGCCCGGATGGATACGCCGATGCTGTCAAGATCCTCGAACCCGTCCAGCCTACGCTCGAGCGCATCGCTGTCGGCGTCATAGCGCAACAGCATTGGAATGCGGGGTACGTCACGATAACCAACACGAACCGCCGCGAACGCGCGCGTTCGTGGGTGCGCTACAACATCCTGTTCGGCCAACCGCCCGCCGAGTAGAAGTATGGCCTTGGCAGGCTCCGCCGGAACGTGTAGAACTAGTCGCTAGCGGAGCGGCAGCCCATCGCCGGAGAAGCGCGGAGGGGCGAACGTTCGTGCTCAACGGGCGATAATGCGGTAGGTGAGCCGTATCGTTTCGTCAATTTCCTGGCCCAGTAGCCTCGGTCGATCGACTTTGAAGTCGTCCAGGTTGACGACGAACGTGCCGGTAGCAGCCAGCGTCTCGCCATCCCAGGTCACAGCGGCATCCGAAGTGAGCGGCTGACTCGTCCCAGCGAAGGTGAGGGTTCCACTCAAGCGCCACGTACCGCCAGACCCATCGGGCCGCCACACAAGCAGGGCGACGCGGTCGGCCGTGAACGTGGCGTCGGGATACTCCGAGGCGTTCGTTACCTCGCGCATCTTGCGATCGCGCATTCCGTTTCCGCTGTCGAAGGTGCCAACAGGGACGCTCAATCGAACGGACCGGACGGTAGGCAAACTGTCCCACTGGACGACGATGCGGCCTCCGAGATCGTGCGACGACCCGCGCCAATCGTGAAAGAGCGCCTCGCCGTCGTAGTGAATCACCGACTCATCTGAGGTGACGCGTAGCGTGGTCTGCGCGCGTGCCTGGGTAGCCAGACAGGCGAGCAGAAGTAGCAAGAGGCTTTTCATTGGCAGAAACCTCAGGCCGGTTCAGGAAGACGCGTCTCAGGGTTGACACGGATGGCGAGTTCGCCGCGTTGCAGCCGAATCAGGTCGTCGCCGATGAAGTCACGTCGCCAGCCTTTGAGCAGCGCTAACTCGGGTGCAGGCCCGTCCCCGCCATAGTCGGCCACATCGAGAATGTCGGAGCGGTTGGCGACGAGGGATGGGTCGACGCCCTCGGCGATTCCGCGTCCTTTGAGGTAGGCCAACATCAGGTCGACGCGGGCGCCCACGGTTTCGTCTTCGATACGCGAGTTGTCCTGAGTTGGGGGATCGGATTTGGCGCGGTCCATTCCGGTTGCGATGGCGGATACGAGCGCATCAGCATAGCGTCGCGGGACGCCTTTGAGTTGAGCGGCATCGTCGGGGTCGGTAGGGCGCTTCTTGGCGAGCAGAACGACGGCTTCGTCCGAGATCACGTGGCGGCGTGGGAGGTTGCGGTCCCGCGCTTCGATTTCGCGCCAGCCCGCCAGTTCGCGTACGACCGATCGCTCGCGCGTGCGCATCCGGCCCGTTCCTTTGACGCGGCTCTCCATCTCGTCGGGGTTACGCTCGGCGTAGAGATCGGGCGTTTCGAGCGTCGCCAGTTCTTCCATCATCCAGTCGATCCGCCCGGCTTCGCGTACTCGGCGCTCGATGTCTGCAGCGGCAGCGCAGAGGTAGCGCACGTCGTCTTGCGCGTAGGTGATCTGGGATGCCGTGAGCGGGCGTTTGAGCCAATCGCTGCGGCTCTCGGTTTTGGGTAGATCGACGTTGACGGTTGCGCGGAGGAGACGCTGAAGAGAGAGAGTGCCACCCAGACCGGCGAATCCCGCAGCGATGCGCGTGTCGAACACGTTGCGGGCGTGGGCTCCGGTCGCTCGGTGAAGGATTTGCAGGTCCTGCGGGGCGTCGTGCAGGACTTTGCGAACGGCAACATCTTCGAGCAGCCAACCCAGCGCGTGCAGTTGTCCGTCGAGGGCAACGGTGTCAATTAGGTACGCTTCTTCCATGCTCCATCCCACCTGCACGACGCCCAGATTGGCGTAGTACGTGCGTTCCCACACGAACTCGGTGTCGACGGCGACGCAGGGCTGCAGCCGCGCTTTGGAAATGAGGGCGGCGAGGGCGTCAGGCGTGTCGATCAACGGAGCGGCAGGGTTCAGGGGGTGAGGCGAGGGGACGAATCGGAAACGACGGCGTCGAGGTCTAGTGCCAGCGTCGTCGATGGCTCGTGGACGATGGTAGCAGGCGAGACGTGGGCGCCGAAGAAACGGGCATGCTCGGCTCGGAGAGCGGCAGTGTGCATCAGATCGCCAACGTAGAAGCGGGTGCGAACGACATCGTTTGCCGATGCCCCGGATTCAACGAGAGCGTCGGTGGCGCGGCGCAACAGATCCGACGCTTGTACGGACGCATCGTCTTCGGTTTCCGCGGACAGGCGGGTGACGTGAACAAACGGGCCAACACGCAGTGCGGTGGGTGCGATGGGGGCACCGGCGCTAGAGGGAGTGGAGGTCGCGTTCATGATCAGAGGTAGGAATGGACAGAGAGTGAACGTCGATAAGTGTAACGAACGCGTAGGCTCAAAGCAAAATTCCGGCCATCGTCGCGCTCATACAGGTAGCCAGCGTGCCGGCGATGACAGCCCGTATGCCCAACTCGGCGATCTCGCCCCGGCGCGACGGAGCTATGCCGCCCAGTCCCCCGATCTGGATTGCAATCGATGAGAAGTTGCCGAAGCCACATAGCGCATACGTCGCCAGGATGACGCTGCGTTCGGTCATCTCGCCCTGCACGTTGACGAGTCCCAGGTACGCAACGAACTCGTTGACGGCGACTTTCTGCCCCAGCAGCGAGCCGAACAGCAGCAGGTCCTGATTGTCGACGCCGACGAGCCACGCGATGGGTGCGAGAAGCACGCCGAAGATGGATTGGAGCGTCAACCCGTCGAACTGCCCATCGGTTACCGACACGATCCATGTGTTGAGGTCATAAAGGGGGGCGGTCCCAGCCAGCGTAGGAGCGCCGACCCAACCGAGCGCTGCGTTGATCATCGCGATAAGTGCTACGAAGGCCAGCAGCATGGCGCCGACGTTGAGGGCCAGCATGAGCCCCTCACTCGCGCCTCCCGCAGCGGCTTCGATGGTGTTCTCGCTCAGCTTCTCCTCAGCGACTTTGGCCCCGCCCTGGGTCAGCGGCTTGCTCGTTTCCGGGATCATCACTTTGGCGAGCAGTAGCGCGGCGGGCGCGTTCATGATCGACGCCGACAGCAGGTGCTTGGCGAACTCGGCTTCGCGAACAGGATCGCCTCCTCCCAAAAAAGCGATGTAGGCTGCCATCACGCCGCCCGCTATCGTTGCCATGCCACCGACCATCAGGGCGAACAACTCGCTCCGCGTCATCGACTCCACATAGGGCTTGACTACGAGCGGCGCTTCGGTTTGCCCGACGAAGATGTTGGCCGCCATCGCAAGCGACTCGGCGCCTGAGAGCCGCATTACCTTGGCCATGAACATGCCGATCACGCGCACGACCGGCTGGACGAGTTTCAGGTGATACAGGACGGCCATCAGCGAGCCGAAAAAGATGATCGTCGGCAAGATCTGGAAGGCGAAAATGACGCCCATCGACTGATCGCCTGTCGGCGTGCCCAGCGGACCAAAGAGGAGCCCTGTACCGGCGTACGTGAAGGCCAGCAATTTCTGAAAGCCCGAGCCGATCCAAGCAAACAACGCATTGCCCGGCGCCGTTTTGAGCACGAGTAGCGCGAACGTGAACTGCAATAGCACACCCATACCCACTACGCGCCACGGAATGCGTTTTCGATCCGATGAGAGGAGGGTCGCGATGCCGATCAGGGCGGCCAGTCCAAACAGGCCACGCAGGGCAGTAACGACAAAATCCATGGGCAGGGCGTACGAAAAAGTGGAATGCGAAAGCCGGAAAGTAGCGCATTGCAGCGAGGTATGCGGCTTTGGCTCGGCCGAGGCGTGCTGGAACAGTCGCGCAACGGAATCGTAATCTACTGATCTACACACCTTTACGACCTGCCTTATGGGACGCGCGCGCATGAACAAAAACTGGGAACTGGTCTCGAACCGCATCCGCTCGATGTGGTCCGACGTCGAGTTCACCGACAAGGAGATGAAGAGCGCCAGAGGAAACCTGAGTGATATGGTCGCTCTCATTCAGTCGAAGACCGATGAGCCGGAGACAAGCATTCGCAACAAGGTCATGACCATGGTCTGAGCCATCTTCGATGCTTCCTTTTGTGAGCGCGTCCCCCGATTTGGGGGGCGCGCTTTCTTTTTGCGTAAACCGGGCACGCGGAGCCTCGGCTAGCCGCTAGTTTCTAGGAAAGCCCTTTTCTACCGCCGATGCCTCATACTGCCGACACGACCCTCGGAACGCCGCTCCCAGATGCCGGAGCCCCCACGCGTAAACGCGCCGCCTACGCCGAACTCTTGGATACGCTCGCCGAGCGCCGCGCCCAGGTAGAGCAGGGTGGAGGCCAGCGCGCCGTTGATCGGGCGCACAGCCGAGGTAAAATGACGGCGAGGGAGCGGATCGCGGCGCTGTGCGACGAGGGAACGCCGTTCATGGAGATCGGCACGTTCGCCGGATGGGAGATGTACGAGGAGGAGGGCGGCTGTCCGTCTGGCGGCGTCGTTACGGGGTTCGCGACGGTGAAGGGGCGGCGTGTGCTACTCGTCGCCAACGACGCGACCGTCAAGGCGGGAGCGTGGTTTCCGATCACAGGTAAGAAGAACCTCCGAGCCCAAGAGATCGCCATCGAGAACCGCGTACCGGTCATCTATCTGGTCGACTCGGCGGGCATCTATCTGCCACTCCAATCTGAGATCTTCGCGGACGCGGACCACTTCGGGCGCATGTTTCGCAACAACGCCAAACTCTCGGCGATGGGTGTGCCGCAGATTGCCGCGATCATGGGAAGCTGTGTAGCGGGCGGCGCCTACCTGCCAATCATGTCGGATGAAGCGCTGATCGTTGAGGGGACGGGCTCTGTCTTTTTAGCCGGTCCGTTTCTTGTCAAAGCGGCCATCGGCGAGACCGTTGAGGAGGAGACGCTGGGCGGAGCGGTCGTCCACAGTAGCATCAGCGGCGTGACCGACTACAAAATGCCGGACGATGCGACGTGCCTCGCTACGATCCGCGACTTGGTCGGTCACTACAAACCGGCGCCTGCATCGCCCTTTGCTCGCGAGGAGCCCGTCGCCCCAGCGTTCGATGTCGACGAAGCCACGAGCATCGTACCGACGACCGGATCGGTGCCGTACGACATCCACGAACTGCTCGCGCGGATCATCGACGAAGGTAGCTGGACGCCGTACAAAGCCGACTACGGGCAGACCATTGCCTGTGGCTACGCGCGCGTCGATGGGTGGAGCGTCGGCATTGTAGCGAACCAGCGGTTAGTCGTTCAGCAGCAGCGTACCGATGGAAAGGAGATGCAGGTCGGCGGGATCTATTCCGAGTCGGCGGACAAGGCGGCGCGGTTCGTGATGAACTGTAATCAGAAGGGCATCCCGCTCGTGTTCTTGCAAGACGTGACCGGCTTCATGGTCGGCAAGCGCGCGGAGCACGGAGGCATCATCAAGGACGGCGCCAAGCTGGTGAGTGCGGTCAGCAACAGCGTCGTGCCCAAGTTCACTATCGTCGTCGGCAACAGCTACGGCGCGGGCAACTACGCCATGTGCGGACGCGCCTACGACCCCCGTTTGATGCTGGCCTGGCCGACGGCTCGTATCGCGGTCATGGGCGGAGCACAGGCGGCAAAAACGCTGCTTCAGATTGAAGCGCGCACGCTCAAGAAGCAGGGCAAGGAGTTATCTCCCGAGGAAGAAGCCGACTTGCTCAAAACGATCCAAGACCGCTACGATGCGCAAACGTCACCCTATTACGCTGCCGCGCGACTGTGGGTGGACGAGATCATCGAACCATCCCGAACACGCGACTGGATCAGCCTGGGGGTCGAACTCGCCGCGCTCAACCCGCACATGGAAGCGTTCAATCCAGGTGTGATCCAGACATAGCAACCCTCACTGGCGGAGGGTTTTGCGTGCGCGGGGCGAGAGTATGAGTAGCCCTAACAAAGTGGCGAATCCCAGGGTGATTGCCCAAGCCCACGGGTCGATGTACAGGTGAGATGCACGCAGCGCCTCGCCAGCACAGCGGCCTAGCGCTCCGGGTTCGCACGCTGGACCGGCATTGAGCGCACGCCACGCCACATATGCGACTGCCGAAAGGATGCCCGCCACTATAGGCCACGCGTAGAACGCTCGTTTGCGTCGCATCAGCAGTACCAGCCCGGTGACGAGCACGAAGAGAAGCGCGCTTGCCGCCGCCGAGTCGACCCAAAACGCGCCAGGGAGCAGGGCCTCTAGCGGTCCCGGAGCATCCGAAGTCGTGTTCACGACGCGGACGATCAGCAGGAGCGACGCGAGAATGCACCCCATCACGAACAGTGCTCCCAGCACACCGAGCCATCCGGTGATGTTGTCGTGGAGTCGTTCCTCTCGGGTTAACCCAGCAGGGGGCGACAGGGGAGGCTGTGCCGTGTGCTCCCACACCGGGGTGAATTGGGAGAGTGCTGGGCGATCGAAGTCGCTCGGAAGCGGGGCACGCGGTGGATGTGGGAGGGACAAAACTTCGCTCTTTCCAATTCAACAGAGTATAAGGAGGTCCAATAATGCGACCACATAACTGAGTCAAAATTTGTATCAATGATACTTATAGATCGTGCATGATTAGGTCGCTATGGGTCATCCAAACCACTCCTCACTTTCGGCAACGAGTGCTTCGTCAGAGATTGTAGCGTAGTCGACGTGTCCCAGCGATTTGTAAAACGCCTCATCGTAGCTGCGCGTCCGCACGACAAGTGGCATGGGGATGGCGTGCCCTAAGACGAGTGCTTGCTGTTTGGATTCGAGCGAAGCGAGGATAGACCGTAGGCTTCCCGCACCGGACGTGCCGACCAGGGCGGCGTTGATGTCCTTTTCGTCCGAGAGTTGGGCGATGAACTTTGTACCGATTTGACTCAGCACTTCGTCGTCGATGGCTGAGGGACGTTGATCGACGATGAGCAGCGAAACGAAGTACTTGCGCATCTCTCTGGCGATCTTGCCGAACGGCGTTTCGCGCGCGATACCGGACGCCAGCAGCTTGTGGGCTTCTTCGATGGTGATGACCAACTGGTGGGGGCGGTCGCCTTCGTGCTGGGTCTGCAGGTACGTCTCGGCCTTCTCCTCCCACGCCCGACGGATGCGCCGAGTGACGACGTTTGAGACGAGCAGATATACATCAAGCGAACTGTAGCGGCCAAACTCGAAGATGACCGATTTGCCCTCCTCCAACCGCTGAACGATCTCGTCGACCACGTCGACCTTGCCCTTGCTCGGCTCTGTCGAGAAGAAGCCGTGCCGCTCGAACCGCCGCAGCCGACGTTGCAGCGCAGATAGCGCGGAGGGATGCGCGTTGGTGGCTTCGGCGATGGCTTCCATCTCGCCTTCGCCCTCGGCTTCGAGCAGCGTCGCGAGCCAGCGGGTGCCGTACTTGCGGCGTAAGAGGTTGGTACTTTCGGCTGCGGTATCGTTGAGGTTGAGCGTCGACTGAAGAGGGAGGATGTCTTCGGGTTCGATCTGGTCGGCGTAAAGGTAGGCTTCGATGTCGGCTCCACCTCGACGCTTCGATCCTTCAGGGTCGAGGCTGACGATGCGCACTTGCGACGGAAACAGTTGCTTCAGTCCTTTGACATTGGCTCCGCCCTCGGCCCTGGCTGAGTGACCGTACTCGGAGTGCATGTCGAACACGAGGTTGACGGCGGTCCGCGTGTGGATCCATCCGGCCATCAGGAGTCGCGTCACGAAGGTCTTGCCCGTTCCGGTCTTGCCGAAGACTGCAGACGAGCGCTCGGCCAGTCGGGGAAGGTCGATGCAGACGGGCACCTCTGACATGCCCAACGGCGTGCCGATGTCGAAGAAGCGCTTGGGGTCGTTCTCGGCGCTACCAAACACGCGTGCTACGTCGCCCTTCGTTGCCCGTGCGACGGGAGAGAAGTGCGCCGGAACGGTCTTGACGGGCCGCGGATCGTCGTCGTTCAGGTCTTGCAATCCCTCATTGGGTAGCATCAGCATCGGTTTGAGCGCGACCGTTGCGTAGGTGCTCATGCCCTGCATCACGCGCCGAAGCAGCGTCTCGTCAGGGCCGGGAGGATAGAGCAGGATCTGCTCGTTTGCCGCATCGATCGTCACGTCGGTGATGAGGCAAAAGAAGTCGTGCGTCATGCCCTGGACCACGGCAAACGTACCCGCCGTTACGTGCTCGACCTGCTGTCCCGCGCCCAGCTTCATCTCGATGCCTCCGGTTAGCGAGCCGTGGGTGACGACACCGATTCGGTCGGGGCGGTCGTTGGGGGATTCGGTCGTCATACTGCTCGGAGTAAAAAGGGAGAGCCGTTGCTCGGCATCGGAATGCTAAGCAACGGCTCAGGCTGTGACAACCGTGGGTCGCAGCGTTAGTGGTCGTCGCCGATGCGGTCTGCGGCTTTCTGGGCGAGAAGGCCCGCCATAATGACCGTCACGACCTCGGCGGCGACGCCCACCAAAAAGTTGCGGATCACGAAGCGGATGGCGCGCGGCAGCAGCAGAAACAGACCCATA
>CAXBBB010000064.1:0-8604 GCA_963973615.1 uncultured Rhodothermales bacterium
CCGAACCCGCATCGCTAGCCGTGAACGCATCGAAGACCCCATCACGCGAAGTGGACTCGTCTCACTCGAACGGGTCCGCGCCGACGCCTGACTCGTGCGAAGAGGATCGAACGACAGTCCTCGTCGCCGACGATCACGCCGACATTCGTACGTACGTGCGCCGTCACCTCGAGCCGACCTATCGCGTGATTGAGGCGGCAGATGGTCGCGAAGCACTCTCGCTGGCACGCCATCGCCTGCCCGACCTGATCATTTCGGACGTAATGATGCCCGAGATGGACGGACTTGAGTTGTGTCGTGCATTGAAATCGGATCCACAGACGGCATTCCTGCCCGTCATCTTGCTGACGGGGCGAGCGGGCAAAGACTCCCGCTTGGAAGGGCTGGAAGTAGGCGCCGACGACTACCTCGCCAAGCCGGTCGACCCTGCCGAACTACGCGCTCGCATCGACAACCTGATCACTAGCCGGCGGCGGCTGCGCGCTCTCGTAGCTGCGGATGGGAAGTCTGCCAGGTCAGTCCCGCGTGAACCCTCCCAAGAGCGAGTCGAGCTGCTCAGTGCCGACGAGCAATTCGTAGCGTCGGTGCGGTCTGCCATCGATGCGCACCTGACCGACTCGGACTTCGGCGTCGAGGCACTGGCCTCCGAGGTGGGAGTGAGCCGAACCCAGCTGTACCGCCGGCTGAAGTCGGAGGGCTTCACTGCCACAGATCTGCTCCGCGAAGCGCGCCTGGAGCGGGCAGCTGATCTGCTGCTTCAGCAGACGGGGACCGTGAGCGAGATCGCCTATGGCGTCGGGTTCAACAGCGTGGCGCACTTCTCTCGCTCGTTTCGGGCGGCCTACGGGGTTCCTCCGTCTGCCTATTCAGATGCGGACGTCTCTTCGAGCGTCTCGTAGTCTGGATGCTGTGTGTTAGGGTGTTTCTCATGCTCTCTCGTTGCAACGTGTTGAGCTAACGATGCATGGAACGAGAGAGCATGGAATTGCAACGGGCGTGCGACGCACTTTGTGGTGGGATGTGGCATTTTATGAGCCAGTGATCCTTCCACGCTCTTCCTGATCAATGCTCGCCTCGTCACAAACGAATCCTATTATCTCTGATCCCTCTCGTCTCTGGATGCGAGGAATCGGCCTAGCGGTGCTACTTATCACGTTGGCGGGCTGTGATATCCTGTCGGATGAGACGTCCCCGCTCGACGAAGCGTTACGTGAGACGCTGGTATCGGTCGCTTCGGAGCAGTCTGCTTCGAGCCAGGGCGTTGAGTATTTCCTCCTGCCAGCCAGCACCGACCTGTCGGCGATCCCTCAAGACCCTCGCAACCCGCTCACGCCCGCCAAAATCGAGCTCGGCAAGTTGCTTTTCCACGAGCCGGGCTTGTTGACCGACCCTCGGCGCCCGGAAGGAGCATTGACCGGTTCATGTGCGACGTGCCATAGTGCCGAGTTCGGTTTTGGTGCCGGAGTGCGTCAGGGAATCGGAGAGGGAGGGATTGGAGTGGTCGACCGTCACCGTGACCCTCGCTTTGAAGACGCCGACATTGATGTTCAGCCGTTGCGCTCGCCGACTGCGATGAACACGGCCTACCAGGAGGTCATGCTCTGGAACGGGCAGTTCGGGGCGACGGGGCCCAACGCGGGTACTCAGGCGCACTGGACGGCCGGCACGCCGATAGAAACCAACGCGCTTGGTTTTCACGGCCTCGAAACGCAGGCGATCGCCGGGCTCAAAGTGCACCGCATGACCAACATCGAAGAGTCGGTCGCGGCAACCAACGCGACGTACCGCGCGCTGTTTGCCGAGGCGTTTCCCGGCGCGCCCATCGACCGCACGACGGCCGGGCTCGCTATTGCCGCCTACGAGCGGACGCTGCTCGCCAACAATGCCCCCTTCCAGCGATGGTTGAGAGGAGACGGGCGGGCGCTCTCGGCTTCGGAAAAGCGTGGCGGCACCGTCTTCTTCGGCAAAGCCCAGTGTGCGACGTGTCACACCGGTCCGGCCCTGAGTTCGATGACGTTCCACACCCTCGGCATGGGCGATTTTACGGACGACGGACTGCTGATCGGTGACTTCAACGACAATCCGGCTGGGCTGGGCCGGGCGAGTTTTACAGGAGATGACAGCGACCGCTTCCGGTTCAAGACGCCCCAACTCTACAACCTGGCCGACATGAACTTCTACGGTCACGGAGGTGACTTCGCGTCGGTGCGCGCCGTGGTCGAGTACAAGCGAAGGGCCGAGCCTATCAATCCGTTGGTGAGCCGAGAAGAGCTCTCGTCACAGTTTGTCCCGCTCCAACTCACCGACCGAGAAGTCGATGACTTGGTGGCGTTCCTGGAGACGGGGCTTCGCGACCCGAGCCTAGCGCGGTACGAACCCACCAGCTTGCCTTCGGGAAACTGCTTTCCCAACGCCGATCAGGGCAGCCGAGAGGAAAGGGACTGCGAGTGACGGGCTCGCTGATCCGCTACCCGTCCTTTCGAGTGTAGCGCTTTCGACGCCTAGGCTCGAAATCTGCCTCCACGGGCACAGGTAGGCACGCGACCGACCCCGGAAAGAGCCAGATGCACAATCGCGGTTTGATCGTAGAGTGCAACCTGTTGATCTGATGGTGCACGCAACGAGAAGGCATACTGCCGCACCCTAAAGACAAGAGGGTTTTGCCAGGCTGTGCGCAGTTTGCACGCTGTTCGTCCAGACTCGCCGATCGCATCACTCGCCATGCCCACCTCTCCGTCTGATCAGCTATCGGATCGTAGCCTTGGTTCGCAGCGTGCGCATCTCGAAGCGTCACTCGCGGCTGGCACGGACCCGCGCGCCTCCAGTTCGGCATCGTATGCGACTGCCGTTCTGGTAATCGGGGTAGACGCTGACATGCGGGGCTACGTCGGGCGAAGCGTAGCGTCGATGATGCGGCTTCAGCCTTGCCACATCGTTGAGGCCACCGATGGCACACTCGCTCTGGCGCTCGCTCGAGAGCACCAGGTGTCGCTGATCGTAGCGGACGCCGACGCGCCCGGGGTGGGAGGCGGATGGCTCGCCGAAGCGGTCGCCGGAGATCCCAAACTATGCCGGACGCCCGTCTTGCTGCTCTCCTCGGATGCACGTCTCGCCTCGGCATCGTCCCGGCCGGGGTGTGCGGTCCTCGCCAAACCCTTCGCTCGGCGCACACTTGCCACGACGCTCAGAACGCTCGCCCCGCACCTATGAGTCGCTCTCCTCTGCACTTCTCTCCTCGGTTCGTTATGTCTTTGCTCTTTCGGTCTCTCGTTCTGCTCGTTGTGCTCGCACCGTTGGCCGCCCCGGTCTCCGGTCAGGTGGCGTTCACCCAGCGCACCGGAAGCGCCAACCCGATGAACGGCGTCACTCTAGTGGGCGACGCAGCCGGTTCGTTCGGTGATCTAGACAACGACGGCGATGTCGACCTGATCACGCTCGAGACGCAGTCGGCTACGTCGGGGGCGTTGAGCCTCTATTTCCGCAACGGCGGCACGACCAGCAGTCCGGCGCTGACACAGCAGCCCGGCAGACCCTTTTCCTCCCTTGGATCGTTCTCCCGGGGCGCAATCGGCGACATAGATAACGACGGCGATCTCGATGTCGTTACCGGTGACAACGGCAACGTGCTCAAGTACTTCGAAAACACCGGGTCGCTCACGTCGGCCTCCTTTACGCGTCGAACGGGCGCAAGCAACCCGTTCGACGGCGTCTCCCTGAGCTACGGCAACTCCCCGACTCTCGCCGACATTGACGACGACGGCGACCTCGACCTACTCGTCGGCCGCTCGGGTTCGACGTTCACCTACTTCGAGAACACGGGCACCGCCGCGTCGGCTTCGTTCACGCAGCGGACGGGGGTGAGCAACCCGTTTGACGGCGTCACGGGGCCCAGTTCGTATGCCGCCGCTGCTCTCGTGGATGTCGACGGTGACGGCGATATCGACGCCATCACCGGCGGGTCGAACGGACTGTTGCGCTACTATGAGAATCAGGGCACCCGGACGACGCCCAGCTTCGTTGAGCGGTCCGGTACGAGCAATCCGTTTGACGGCGTCGACGTGGGGGGGTACAGCGTTCCCCTGGCCGCCGACCTCAACGCCGACGGACGCCCGGATCTACTCGTAGGCACGCAGGCAGGCACATTTGCCTACTTCGAAAACACGATTCCGGCCCTTCCCGAGATCAACGTCACGGGCAACGGCACGGCGATTTCCGATGGCGATACCTCGCCCAGTATCGCCGACCACACCGATTTCGGGAGCGCTGCCATTGATGGCGGCACCGTCACCCGCACGTTCACCGTCCAGAACACAGGTACAGGTCCCCTCACTCTGGGGGCCAACGCCGTCACGATCACGGGCCTCAATCGCGCCGACTTTACCGTGACGAGTCAGCCTGCCCCAAGCGTCGCGGCGAGCGGCAGCGCCACCTTTACCATCCAGTACGATCCCCGTCTCACCGTGGCAGGGTTGCGCACGGCGCGTGTATCGATTGCCAGCGACGATGCGGACGAGAACCCGTACACGTTCCAGATCCACGGCGTGGCCACCTTTACGGCACCGAATACGTTCGTGGTGCGCACGGGGGCCGACGATCCCCTCGATGGGTACCCCTCCGAAAGCGGAAGCCGAAGCTACCCGCTCCTGGGGGACCTCGATGCCGACGGCGATCTCGACCTGATCGTGGGGGACTGGGACGGAACCGCCGACTACTTAGAGAACACGGGCACGGCGCAATCCCCTGTCTTCACGCTCCGCACCGGAGCGGACAATCCACTGAACGGGCAGGACGTAGGGTTCAAGTTTGCCCCCGCGTTGGGCGACCTCGACGACGACGGCGACCTGGATCTGTTGGTGGGGAATTCGGACGGTACCTACAACTACTATGAGAACACGGGCACGGCACAAGCCCCCGTCTTCACCCTCCGGGCCGGAGCGGCCAACCCGCTGGACGGGCAGGACGTAGGGTACGATAGCAACGCGGCACTGGGTGACCTGGACGGCGACGGCGACCTGGACTTCTTTTCTGGGGAGTTCGACGGTGGGTACTTCTATTTCGAGAACATAGGCACTGCAGCCAGCCCCGCCTTCACCCAGCGTACGGGAGCGGCCAATCCACTCGACGGCGTCGACTTAGGCGGCATCGTATCGGCAGTCTCAATGGTGGACCTGGATGGGGATGGCGATCTGGATGCCATGCTGCCGCCTGGGGCAAGCCTGGTGTATTTCGAGAATACGGGAACGCCTGCGAGTCCGGTGCTGACGCGCAACGACGCCGACAATCCACTGGCCGACCTACCGGCTGGAACTCAATCCCGGCTAACATTTGGCGATCTCGATGGCGACGGCGACTTCGACCTGTTTATGGGAAGCCAAGGTGGAGGCATCACCTATGCCGAAAATGTAGTGCTCGCCTTTGGTATAGACGATGCATCACCTGCGGCCCATACGGTCAGTGTAGCGCGCGACGCCAACGTATCGGCCACGTTCAGCGCCGCCTTAGATGCTGCGACGGTGACGACCACCACGTTCGCCGTGCGCGGCAGGCAGAGCGGGCTGATCGCAGGCGCGCTCTCGGTCACCGGCAGCACGATCACGTTCGACCCGACGCAGGACTTCCTACCGGGCGAAGCCGTCACCGTCACGGCCTCGAGCGGCATCGAGAGCGCAGCAGGCACGAACCTGACGCCGTACAGCTGGCAGTTCAGCGTTCAGAGCGCCAGCGGCCCAGGTACGTTTGGAGGCCAAAGCGCCATCCAGACGCTGGTTGAACCCGCCGACCTTTACTCAGCTGACCTCGACGGAGATGGCGACGTCGACGTGATCGTTCCGTCTACAGGCAACTTCTCTTCGTCATATGCAGGTGGCTATCTCGCGTGGTACGAGAACGACGGAAGTGGAGGTTTTGTCGAAAACGTAGTCAATGCAAACCACATAGGGATCACGTCGGTGCATGCTGCGGACATCAACGGCGACGGCAATATCGACATCGTCGCGGCGTCCGCCAGAGGATCGGTCAGGTTGGCGTGGTATGCTGGGGACGGTTCCGGAGCCTTTGGTCCCGCGCAGGCCGTCACCTCGGAAGGAATCGACAACGCGATATCGGTAGACGTGGACGGCGACGGCGACCTCGACCTGATCGGTGGGGAACGAACCCCGGTGAACCCCAAAATCTGGCTGTTGCGCAATCAGGGGGGAGGTACGTTCGCTCCTCTCGAACTCATCGCCAGTGACGTGACCAGTTCGCTGACCGGTCTGGCGTCGGCCGATCTCGACGGCGACGGCGATATGGACCTGATTTCCACCTCGTCATTCGATGACAAGGTCGCGTGGTATGAGAACGACGGGAGCGGTGGCTACGGCGCGCAGCAGACCATCAGTTCAAGCGGCGTCAATTCTGTCGACAACCCTCTTGCAGCCTACGCCGCCGACATGGACGGCGACGGCGACGTAGATGTGCTCGTGAGCTCATCCAGCAGCGGCGGCGCATCGGGCAGCGGCGTTTTGTTGTATGAGAACGACGGCGCGGCTGACCTAAGCTTTACCGGGCGCCGGATCGGAAGCACCGCCTCCACTCCCACTTCTGTCTACGCCGCCGACGTCGACGGCGACGGCGACGTGGACGTGCTCTCGGCCTCATCGGGGAGCGGCGTTGTGTTTCACGAGAGCGACGGTGCGGCTGACCCAAGCTTTACCCCACGCTCGGTCACGGTCCCCAATACTACTGCTAGTTCTGTCTATCCCGTTGACGTAGACGGCGACGGCGACCTGGATGTGTTCTCGGCAAGTTCTTTTCCCAACGATGGCACGATCGCGTGGTACGAACAGGTCGTTATCGTGCCGCCGACGTTCAGCGCCGCCTTTTCACCAGCTTCTGTCAACGTGGGGCAGACCTCGCGCCTGACGTTCACCATCGACAACTCGGCCAGCACGCTCGCCGCGTCGAGCCTCGCCTTTCGCAACGACCTGCCCGCCGGTCTC
Source organism: uncultured Rhodothermales bacterium (assembly GCA_963973615.1). GTDB lineage: Bacteria > Bacteroidota > Rhodothermia > Rhodothermales > BA12 > CAXBBB01. Next base: position 6,981 of record CAXBBB010000064.1, read on the forward strand.
GCCCTCGCCGCCGTGCCGGGCGCGGTCAACACGTGCGGCGGTACGTTGGGGGCTGACGCCGGAAGCGGCGTGGTTCAGCTTTCTGGCGGAACGGTCTCCGCCGGAGCTGCCTGCACCATCGCTGTCGACGTAACGCCATCACAGGTGGGCGACCTGTTCAATGTCTCGGGCGATCTGACTTCGTCGCAGGGCAACAGCGGAACAGCCAGCGCGTCGCTGACCGTGACACCGCCGCCTACGTTTGCCCTAACGGACGCCGATCCCACCAGCGCCCGCTTCGACGTAGCGCGCAGCACGAACGTCAGCGCCACGTTCGATGCCGAGTTGAACCAGGGCACGGCCAACTTGAGCACGTTCACGATCCACGGTAGCCAGACCGGCAAGCGTGCGGGTACGTTCTCGTTCCCGACGAGCAGCAGCCTCTCGTTTGATCCCACGCTCGATTACCTGCCCGGCGAGGTGATAACGGTGACCGCGAGTGGCGGTGTGCAGAGCGCAGCGGGCGCGAGCCTGACGCCGTTCACGTGGCAGTTTCACGCAGCTGCCGCTGCTGGGTCTGGTACGTTTGCCCAGCAGCCGAACATCGCTACAGGCGTAAACGGAGCCTATTCGGTTACCTCTGCCGATTTCGATGGCGATGGGGACCTCGACGCTGCCGCGACCTCGTTCTCCACTGGTGCCGTCGCCTGGTACTAGAACGACGGCACGGGCGGTTTTACCGGTACCCAGATTGCCACCAACGCCACCGGAGCCATTCGCGTGTCCGCTGCCGACCTCGACAGCGACGGCGATGCGGATCTCATAGTGGCTGCACAGACCGGAAATGCCATCTACTGGTACCAGAACGACGGTGCCGGCAACTTCACGACGCAGACGGTCAACACTGGTCTTGATGCTCCGACGTGGGTGGAAACAGCCGACCTTGACGGCGACGGTGACCTGGATGTGCTATCGGTCTCGTTTAACACGCAGTCTACCCTCTGGCACGAGAACGATGGCAGCCAGACCTTCACGGTGCGGACGATCGCTACCGGAGGGGCGAATGGCGCCCCCGGCGCGGTCTACTCGGTTGACCTCGACGGCGACGGCGACCTGGATGTACTTACGGCAGGAAGCGGAACTACCGCGTGGCAGGAAAACGACGGTAGTCAAGGCTTTACTGAGCGCGTTATCGATGCGACGGATTCTGCCTACACCTTGAATGCAGGGGACCTGGACGGCGACGGCGATTACGACGTGCTCATAGCTTCGCAGAGCTTGGGGATGGCGTGGCTTGAGAACGACGGCAGCCAAACCTTCACGCGGCGAAGTCTTCTGGTAGGCAACCTGCCCAACGCCTCGCTCGCCGATGTGGACGCCGACGGCGACCTGGACATCTTGGTGGGTGAACTCAGTGCGACCTCTGCGGCCGCTCTGTACCTCTTCACGAATAATGGCAGCGGCACGTTCACCCAGCAAACCCTTGCGACGAACGGCGCCTACGACACCAACGTCGCAGACCTGGACGGCGATGGCGATTTGGACATCCTCTCGGCTACGGGCGCTGGCAACCGGGTGACGTGGTTCGAGCAGGCGTTGCCCACCGTTACGCTGACCGGCGACGCGGGATGGCGCATGCTCTCGG
>CAXBBB010000065.1:0-8557 GCA_963973615.1 uncultured Rhodothermales bacterium
TCCGCTGTGCCGTCGATCCAGAGCATGTCCAGTTCGCGCGCATCACTCGCCGACGACAGGTGGACGGTGTGGTAGTGCGCGGGCAGGTCGGACAGGATCGCGTGAGAAGCCTGCGCGGAAGCAGGCCAGATGCCCAGGCGAATCGGGCGGGCGGCGGCGGTGTCGGTTGTCGACATAGGAGTTTGGGGTTCTGGCTGTCAGACGTATGAGCCGGTTTTGTGCCATGCCGCTGCGTTCTCCGTCTCTCTTCTAAACCGAAGAGTCGGAAAAACCTGTGACGCGGATTTAAGAGCGCATGCGGGCACCCGATACCTACACCAGGCGCCGCAGTCGTCGCCCTCTCGCCTCCTCGTCCATCGGAAAACCTTTCCGACCACGCCTGAGCCGCTAGGGCAGCCGCTTCCGCCTCTCCCTCGCTCTACCACTTCTGGCCTCGCGCCCCTTCCGTACTCACGCCGCCATGCCCGCCACCTCGTATCACGCCCAGCAGTACCGTCGCCAAGCCGTCGTCAACGCCTCGCCGACCATGCTCACGCTCAAACTCTACAGCGCAGGCGTCACCGCCGCCCGCTCGGGCGATCGCGAAACGCTGCGCAACGTGCTCGTCGAACTCATCGGCAGCCTCAACCACGAAAAAGGTGGCGAACTCGCCGGACGCCTCTACGCGCTGTACAGCTTCTGCCTGACGACGATGGGGCACGGCGACCTCACCGACATCGCCGACATCCTCGACGGCCTGCGGGAGTCCTGGCGCGAAGCCTTCACCGCCCGCCGCATGGCAGCCTAAGGGCGTTCGCCTCGTCCTCTCGCGGACGGGCGGTGGGTTGGCCTCGCGTTCGGTAACCCACACTCTGACTTGATCTCGTACCGCCGTTGCATGCAACGGCGCTTCGCCACGCACCTCCTTCGCGCTTCGGCACGATTCCCGCTCTTGGCCCATCCGGGTCCTCTTTTCTCATCGACCCGTCACGGGTCTTTCCGCGCATCTCCCCCCAGCGCCGACTGCCTCTGATCCGATAACCCCGCTCTGCCGTGTCCGGCCTTCGCCTCGAAACTCAGTACGAACCGCTTATCCAAGCGATCGTCAACTTTGAACGCCAACCGCAGCGCGTGCTCCAGAGCCAGCGTCGCGACGTGGATCGTCAGAAGAGTGTGCTCAGTACGCTCGACAGCAGGGTCTCATCGCTGAACACGATGCTCAAGGATTTCGCCGATCCGTTCAGCGACGCCCTGCGCGGACGCATCGTAACGGGCGGCGACAAGGACGCCTACTCGGTCACTGCCACCGACGACGCGCCTCCGGGGGCGCACAGCCTCAACGTGCACCGCCTAGCTCAGGCCGATACGCGCTTGAGCAAACAGTTCAGCAAGTCCGGGACCGAACTGCGGTCGTTTTTCGACACGAACGGCGAGCAAACCTTCGGCATCGAAGTCGCCGCGCCGACGAGCGCCGATCCCGATGCGCGTCAGACCATCAATGTGACGGTCAACCCCGACGGCGCTACGGACAGCGAGATTCTCGCTCAGATCCGAACCGCTGTTTCGGATGCCATCGGTCAGGCGGTTACCGATGAGACGATTACCAGCAAGCAGCGACCCAGCCTGTCGTCGGTCAACGAGACGAGCGATGTGGCGCGGCTGTCGCTGCGCAGTGCGTCGACGGGCTTTGGCGGACGCTTCTCGTTCTCGGACAGCCCCAATGGGCTGCTCGCGCTACTCGAACTCGACTCTCCAGCAACGGCCAGCGGAACGGGTGGGGGGCAGGTCACGAACGTCGGCACGAGCGAAGAGACCAGCGACTTGTCGAGCAGCTTTACGCTCAACGGGCTCACGATGTACCGCGACACCAACACGGTCGACGACGCCCTTCAAGGGCTCACGCTCAACCTGAGCAAAGCCGGAACGGGCGCCTCCAACTTCTCCGTCGATGCGGATACCGAGGGTACCGAGGAGCAGGTCAAGAAGTTTATCGAGACCTATAACAGTGTCATCAGCTACATCAACCAGCAGGCCGAGATCAACATCGACACCGGCTCGCGCGGCATTTTGGCGGGAGACGACATGGCGCGCGGCTTGCCATCGGCAACTCGGGGGCAGGCGGCGAGCTGTCGCGACTGTCCGATCTGGGTATCGAAATCGAGCGGGACGGAACGCTCAAGCTCGCCGACTCGGGCAAGCTCAAAGACATCGTCTCGTCTAACCCCGAAGCCCTGTCGACGCTCTTCGGCGAAAACGAAACCAGCTTGGGCAGCCGGATGCAGGCCGAGATCGAGGGGTATGTCGGTACGGATGGCGCCTTTTCTCAGCGTAAGGAAGTCAACGACGGCCGAATCAAGCGTTTGGACGATCAGATCAAGGACTTCGACGTGCGTATGGAACGTCGGGAAAACAGCCTGCGCGACGAATATGCTCGACTCGAAGAGACCATCCGACAACTGCAGAGCCAGCAGGCATCGTTTCTCTCGTTTTACTCCAGCAGCTTCAATAGTGGCTCGCAGTTCTGATCTGCCCCGCGCCGCTTCCTACTCTGAATCCTACCTACCATGCTATTACGCGACCTCCATGCCTGCGGAACGCGCCTCCTCGCCGCGCTGTCCACACCCGACCCGGAAGGCCTGGGGGAGTTGCTCATCGAGCGCTCCAACTTGAGCGAGCGGGTGGAGCAGTCGGGTGCGTTCGAGCAGCAACCGGGCTTTGCCGAGTGGGGGGAGCGGATCATTGCTCAGCACCGCGCTATCGACCGCGCCCTCACTAACAGCCTGTTGTACGTCGAGCGGCGCATGGCCGACCTCGACCGTGCCGAGTCCGCCCAGCGCCGCTATGCGCCTCATGCCACTCGCCCCGTTTTACGAGACGGATTGACCGCCTGACGATTTAACTGAAGAAGTTGGTGTGAAGTGCTTAAGTGGCTCGCAATCCCGCCGATACTCTTGATGTCACCCCGCTGCTTATAAACCGCTCTCATCTGAGGGCTTCCGATATGAAAGTCTCCAATCTCTCCACGCAAGCAGCCCAGGCTGCTACCATCCGCAACGAACGGACCGAGCGCGCCGAAGCTTCGCCGACCTCGCCAACGGCTCCGAACCAGGCCGCAGGCGATAGCGTCACGCTCTCGTCGGCAGGACAGACTGCGCAGTCTGAGCAGACGCCCGGTCTCAGTTTCGCGCGCAAAGCCCTCGCGTCTACGCCCGAACTGAGCGAGGAGCGTGTCGGCCAGATCATGCAGCGCATCCAGAACGACTACTACTCCAGTCCTGAGGTCATGAAGGACATCGCGCAGAAAGTCGCTGGGGCTATCCTGCCCGTCGACCAGCAGTAAGCCTCGCTCCCACAGCGCAACGCCGACGTTCTCTCAGGAGGGCGTCGGCGTTTTGTGTATAACCAAAGGGTATCCAGTCGCACGACTTGGACGTGAATCTCAGTCGTACTCGTAAAGCCGTCGTCGATAGCGTTCGGTCCATAGCGGTGTCACGGTTACGCTATGGACCGCGAGTGGAAGAGGCTGATTCCGATGGCTACCGCTCCCGACTCAACCAGGCAAAAGGCGGAGTGAGCGCGACGGTCTGAAGGCAACGGTCTGTCGGAGGGGTATCACGCTCCGAAGCCACACCTCTCATCGGTGGATGTATTCGATGCCCACGAACACATCGGTTGACCGAATCGTGTTGGCGCCGACTGGGGTCCGAAACGCCTGAATGCTGACCCCGACCGCCGCAAGCGGGTAGACGGTTATGCCGCCGCCGACTTTCAAAAAACGCTGGCGTGTCGGAAGGCCACCGTCCGCCGTAATGCGTTCCGGCTCGATGATCTGAGTCGACGAGACCCCTTGCACCAGGGCTTGAAGCAACATCCATCGCCCGTCGCTCGCGCCGACTTCGGCGGTGTAGAACCATTCGTTGCCATAGTCGGGTCTCGTGTCAGCCGTGCAGCCGATGGACCGGTTGGGCACGCAGTCGACGGTGGAGGAGAACACGTACACGTCGCTCCGCATCCGGTAGCCGCCGCCGACCTGGGCGTAGAGCGGCAGTGGATACAGGCTCAGTCCGTAGTGCAGCGACGCCTGCGCGTCCACCTGCCCCGTGCCGACGGCAGGCGTTCGGTTGCGCTCATAACCCAGTGGAATTGTCAGCAGCCCAGCAACAGCCGCTGTGTGGCGCGTGCCCGATAGCCGGAAGAGATCGGCCAATCCATAGCGCGCGCCGATCTGCGCCGACCCAACCGCCTGCGCTGCGTACTCGAAGTCGAGATCGCGCGTGGTGAGCGTCTTGAACGGCAGCAAACCGACGAGCGTCAGGCGCGGCGTCAGGCCGTACTCGGCATAGAGGTAGCCGCTGCGATCGGCAAATGCGTGGTCTTTCACCCCCTCGGCATAGGGACGCGCATTGCCGTCCGAGTTGAACTGCTGGTCGGCGTCGCTGCGTCCGTGGCTCAGCTTCAAGTAGACGCCGCCCTCAGGCTGTGGCCACGCCTGGGCGAGTGCCCCGGACGCAGAGAGGAGGAGGACGGCGGTTAGAAGAAGGCGCATCGGAGCGTAGATGAGAAACGCAAGATGCTGCGTCGGCTCGACGTATCCGTCACAAATCTGAAAACGCGATGCTACCAGCTACCAGCCCCACGATCCCGGCACGCCCTTGAATGGGCCAGCCAAGTCCGATGTCACCCAGCCGCCGTAAAACTCTCCCGGCTGCGGTGTCGCCTGCTCGTTGCCAACCCAGCACGCGTCGACGCGTCCGGCATAAAAAGCAACGTGATCGCGCAGGTCGCGAAACGCAGGCGTTGGGTCGGGATAGGCCCAGCACGCCTTCTCGACGCGCAGCGCTCCGGGTACGACCAGGTTGAAGTAGACCGCGCCGCCCTTCCACTCGCAGAAGGATCCGGATGCGCCCGCCGGTTCAAGCCCGTCCATTCGCACATCGCTCGGCGGCAGGTAGTACGTCGGAGGATGACTCGTCTCCAAGTAGCGCACCCCGCTCACCGTCTGGGCGACGACCTCTCCCGCATGGACGACGCGCAACTCCCGACCGACGCGTTCGAGGCGCGGCGGACGTGGGTATTCCCAGACCGATTCAATCTTAGTAGACATGAATGTGGTAACGCGAGTTGTTGGCACAGGATCAGATCATAGAAGGGGAATGGACTCTGCTTTTGCCCTGCGGAATCAGGGGACTCGAAACGCCTCGAATACTTCTTTCCCTTGCCCACTAGCAAATTCGACCGAACGTCGGCGCTACTTTCGCTTATGTCCGTCCTTGAGCCCCCAGCCTATCGAAGTTGAGCGGGCATCACTGGAACGTCTGGAGGACGTGACGGTCGCCGAGATGGACCGACACGTCCGCTCTCAGATGTGCGTGCCGGACTAAGCGCACCATCGTCTCAAGCAGAACTCTGCTCTCTAAAAATGCAATCAATCCGGTTGTAAGCTGTCTTTTTTCACTCCACACCAACCTCTCATGGCGACGATATTGACGGCTGTGCCCGCCTTGACAGCGGCACACAAGCGCTCAGAAGGGCAAGAATGCGCGATGCCCTGGTACGCCCTACCCGTCCGAGTAGGGGCGTACCAGGGCATATTGCTGTCCTCTTAGACGCTACGCCATCTTCTCTGGGCCTCTCTGCGCTACCCGTCAGAGGCCTTCTTCCCATCCTCAATCATTCCACACTCTGATGCCCACCACGCCCTTTCCCCGCCGTCCCGCGCCACCGCTCACGGTCGACCTCGTCGAGGGCGGCTCGTGGTCGCTCCACGATCGCCAGCCCGAGGCGTTCACGCTCGTCGTCTTCTACCGGGGGCTCCACTGCCCGGTCTGCAAGACCTACCTTCAGACGCTCTCCGGTCTCTTGGGCGACTACGCCGAGCATGGCGTCGAGGTCGTCGCCGTGAGCATGGACACGGCGGCGCGGGCGCGCAAGGCCCGAATGGACTGGGAGACTGGCAACCTCGCCGTCGGCTACGGCCTGGGCCGGGACGCAGCCAGGTCTTGGGGGCTCTACCTCAGTCGCGGCATCAAGGACGGCGAGCCTGACCTGTTCTCCGAGCCCGGCTTCTTCTTGGTCCAGCCCGACGGCACGCTGTACTACGCCGCCGTCAACTCGGCGCCGTGGGGACGCCCGCACCTTCCGTCGATGCTGAAGGCGGTCGACTTTGTGAACGAGAACGACTACCCGCCACGCGGCGAGGTAACACCCGACGCTGTGTAACGGAGCCATGACGCGGACAGCGTCGACGTGAGCAACCTCGCCGCGTGGCGGGGCACTCGCGAGGGGCTCTCAGGCCGCGTCCCGGCGTCAGAATCTCCGAGCCCGGCCTTCCGTTGTCCCGGCGAAACCCGGACCAGCTCACTCCAACCTTCTTGATGCTACGCTCCTCCGGCAGAAGTGTCGGTTACAACGACTCAAGAGACGTCGGAACTTTGGTTGACTAGTCAAGTAAATAGGGCAGAGCAACCTGCCTCGTTTCTCCGCACGATGCCTATTTCGACAGAACAACCGACCAGCCCGCAGGGGGAGACTCGTCTCGCTCCGCACCGGATCCTGAGGGAACTCATACGAACCACCTTCGCGGTGCGTCGGAGGTTCGACGCCGAGATGAAGGCACATGGCATCACAGGACAGCAATACAACGTCCTGCGAATCCTGCGCGGGGCGGATGGGCCTCTTCCGACGATGGACGTTGCCGAGCGGATGATCGAACCTGAGCCTGGCATCACGCGCATGATCCGTCGCCTTGAAAAGAAGGAGTTCGTCGCGCGCCATCCCTGCCCAGATGATGCAAGACGAACGCTCTGTGCTCTGACACATCAGGGGCAGCGTGTTCTAGATGAGCTTGATGGACCCATTGCTCAAACCAGCGAGCACTTGGTTGGGGATCTCACTCCCGAACTCATTGAGGGGGTGCTTGAGGCTCTCGAACGCGTTTGGTCTCGCGCTACACTCGACGAGAGCTGAACACCTCAGGCAGCACTTGTCCCATACGTAATTACTTGACCAGTCAACAAATTGAGCCCAATTCATATTCCTCCTAACCTCATGTTTACCGCACAACCCACTCGCGCCACACGTCGGGCTCCCCTACGGGATGTCTTCCTCTGGAGTCTCCAGGGTTTCGTCGCCTTCTTCCTCTTCTTCGGCGGAGCCTCGAAGCTCGTCGGCGCTGAAATGACGGTTCACGTTTTTGAGTCGGTCGGTGTCGGTCAGTGGCTCCGCTACGTCACCGGCTTCCTGGAAGTCGTCGGTGCCGTTCTCCTCGTCGTGCCCCGCCTGATTCCAGCGGGGGCCCTCTTGCTCTCGTGCGTAATGGCCGGGGCCGTCATGACGCACCTGTTCGTGATCGGCGGGAGCCTGCTCGCGCCGCTGTTCCTGCTGATGGCGCTCCTGTTCATCGCTTGGAGTCGCCGCGACAGGCTGCCGTTTGCTCTCTTAAAATGAAACCGGTTCGGTTTCAACCCCTCTTGCTCCCATACCTCCCCGACCTCTCATGACGATGACATCGACGACTGCGCCTGCATTCACTTCGACGCAAATGACCCTCCTCAAGAGCGCGGCCGTGCTGTGGGTAATCTGGGGCTTGGTCCACGCCTTCGCTGGCGTGATGACGATCTCGCTCGACCCGGCGACCGGGTTCGGCAACATCGCGGACGCCGTGGACAAGGCGGTCTTTGCGATCGACTATCCCGACGCCGTCGGCGCCGTGCTCAACCAGCACGGGTGGAATCTGCTCTGGGGCGGAGTCGTGACGATGGTCGGAGCTGTATTCATCTGGCTGCGGAGCCTCACGGCCATCTGGGTGACGGCTCTGGTCGGCGGCCTCCTCGACATCGGCTACTTCCTGTTTCTGGACCTGGGCGGCTACGTCCGGTTCGTCCCCGGCACGGTCATGACCCTCTTCTCGGCAACGGCCATCCTGCTCAGCGGGTGGGTCTGGCTGGCCCACCGCCGCGCGTAGCTCCCACCGCTCAACCACCTTTCTTCTTCTTTCTTAGCCCCTCGAACCATGAACATCATTCTCTGGATTCTCCAGGCTCTCCTCGCCATCGCGTTTTTGGCTGCTGGAGTCATGAAGCTGACCCAGTCCAAAGACGCAATGCGCGATAAGATGCCGTTCGTCGACGACGTCAGCCTCGGAACCGTCCGACTTATCGGACTGCTTGAGGTGCTCGGCGCAGTGGGCATCGTGCTTCCGTGGCTGCTCGGCGTGGCCCCGTGGCTGACGCCGCTCGCCGCAGTCGGACTCGCGCTCACGATGATCGGCGCGGCAGTCGTCCATATCCGTCGCGGCGAGCCCATCGTCGTCAACATTATCCTGCTCGCGCTAGCGGCATTCGTGGCATGGGGCCGGTGGGCCGCACTCTAAGCCGGACGGCGATACCACGACCACGCCGCCAGTCTTCCGCGTGCCGCGGCGTTCTCACCGTCGCTCGGATCGGAGGTGGGGCTGTTCGTCGGAGGCGAGGGAGAGCGGCGTCGCTTGCCGAAGAGTGCGACGGACGCTGAGTTAGGGCGTCAGGCCCTGCAGCGGGGCCTAGTGGCGTGTCTGCCATTCGCCACTGCACGCCGACAG
>CAXBBB010000066.1:0-8509 GCA_963973615.1 uncultured Rhodothermales bacterium
ATATATTGATGCGGGGGGCGCGGGCGCGTGGGTGGGGGTGGGTGAATCAGACCGGAATCGTTTCTCACACGAGCGCGTCGCGCGCTGCTAGCAGCGTGGGAAGACAACGCAGCGAGTCAGTCTGAAGTCGTTTCGCGCCCCGCTCCCGACGCGCTGTTTGCCGCTGAACCTGCCGACACGCTCTACGTCGCCTCGCGCAAGTCGATGGCGCGAGCGCGGCGGAAGATGCGAGGTGGTGCGTCTGAGCAGGCGATCCCATTGAGGCACTTGGCGCGGTACCACGCTGCCGTCCGGCTACCGACGGCCCTGCTGCCGACGTTCCGTATGGCCGAGCAGCAGGCCGCGCGTGTCGCTGCGATCATTGAGACGATGGGGACGAACGCGGTGTATGCCGCGCTGCGCGCTGAGCAGCGCTGTCGCCACCATGCCGATTTCCTCGCGCCTGATGAGCGAAAGGCCGACGCCCCGCCGGCCCTGGCGGCGCCACCCAAGGTAGACCCTGCGGCCCTGACCGATTCATCCGAGCCGCTGGAAGGGCTGCCCACTGCCGAATCGGTTCAGGTGGTGAGCGGACAAGCTGCCGATGCCATTGCCGGAGCGCGCGCGGCGGCGCTCAGCCTCCGCGATGCACTAGCCGCTCAGCCGCTCAGGATCGACACCTTGCGCGATCAGGCCCGGTTGGCGGCAAAAAGCGTCCATACGGATTGGCGGAGCGACGTGTCGCGTGCGGGGACGTTTTTGCTGTCGATGCGGACGCGTACCGTCGAGCGGCTGAGCGCGCTGGCTAGCTCCGAACGCGACGACGCTTGGGCGGAGTGGTACGAACGCGCGTCGGCTCGGCTGCACGCACTCGTCAGCCTGATGAGCATTCCCGACGCGGCACATGTTGCACTTACCAATTGGATCGACACGCTCCGCACGGACGTCGTGACGCCGATACGCCAGCTACTGGCCGAAACGTCGGGCGAGGTTTCGGCTCCGCTGTCTAGCGTCAAAGGAGCATTCGAGCAATCGCCTGAAGCGGCTCGGCAGGCGGTCTCGGATGCGCTAGTCGATGCGTTGGGGGCTACCAAGCGAGCAAAGGAGCAGGTGCAGGCGCTCGGCCTCGAAGCGCACGTGAAGGAGAGTGCCGAAAGGCTGGGCCGGAGCGTGGGCGACCTTCCGCAGCAGGTCCCCGAGATCGTTCGCGTAAACGAGTTGCATCCCGAGTCGGTCGCCAGCGGAACGCCAGCCGTCGATCCGATGGTCGATGTGCTCGTCGAGACACCGCGTGCGCACGTGCAGCGCGCCATCGACGCCGAGGCCGTGAACCTCGCAGAGAACGCCGCTCGCCCCATCCGCGAATCAGTCGCCGCACTCGTCAAGGAGATGAACGACGTGCCCGCTGTGCTGCGCTTCAACCTCCAGACGGCGCTGTCGAGCCTGGCTTCGGTGCTCCAACCCAGAGACGCTGACGCCGAGGAGGAGGAGCACGACGTCGAAACCGGCCACAAGCTCGCCGCACCTGCCGAGCGCGTCGCCGAAGCACGTGACCTGGCGACAAACGGATTGCGTCGTTCGTCGGCTCGTCTGGCTGCACTCGCTGGACCGTTGGGCCGGGTGCTACCTATGGCCGCAGAATCCGCCGTTGCTCCGGTCGACCGAGTGCTTAAACGCGTGATCGACCGTTCGCGCGTCGAGGAGGGCTTACGCGCTCAGGCAGCCGACGTTCAGCGCGAGGCGATGGACCAAATGCGCGAGGCGGGGCGGACGGTAGGGAAAGGATTCGGGCACGTCAACTGGTGGCTGCGCAAACACGCCCGTCTGCTCCGCGTGCGCATGCGCGGGCTACTCCGTAGGGGCAAAGAGGCCGTCGGCGTGGCCGGGGCGGGCGACATCCACGAGTTGGGCACGGTCGAAGCGATCGCCGGGCTGGACAAGCTGCTCGAACGTCTTCCTGCTCCCTACCGGCACCTGTTCTCGCTGCGTCCCATCGCCGACGCCGACCTGCTCAAAGGCCGCACCGTCGATCTGGCGCGCATCCGCCGGCACGAGAGTCAGTGGCGAGCTGGACTGCGCAACACGCTCATCCTGTCGGGCAGTCCCGGTTCGGGGCTGACCAGCTTGATGCGCGTGGCCGAAACCCAAGTGCTAGCCGATTACGACGTGCGTCGCATCGAGCTTCGCGCTCGCCCCGAATCGGCCGATGCGTTTGCGGCCCGGCTGTCTCGGGCGCTCGGCCTGCCGTCGGAAGCAGGCGCATCTCTGGCCGATCTGCGCACCGCCATTCACCAGTCGCCCGTAGGCGAGCGTCCGCCCGTCGTGATCCTCGGCGGGATGGAGCATCTGATGTTGCGCACCATTGGGGGCATGGATTTGGCGCGCGACGTGCTTCTCTTTCTCTCGCAAACCGATACGCGCATCCTCTGGATCGGGACGGTGGGTACGGCGGGATGGCAGGCCCTTGGCAGCGCGCTTCCTCAAGCGACGGCTTTGGTACTGACGCACAGCGTTGGCGGCCTCAACCGAGACGCGCTCGAAGACATGATCATGGCGCGTCACGACAAGAGCGGCCTGGCGTTGCACTTCGAACCCATCGGCGAGAAGACGAGCAAGGCAGAGCGGATGCTCCTTAAAGCCACTAAAGGCGAGATCGACACCCAGACTGCGCTGCGCCGCCTCTACTTCGACGAACTCGCCCGGGTCAGCGGACAAAACCTGACGCTCGCCCTCGTCTATTGGCTCCGCTCGGTCCGCATCGACTCGGATGGCGAAGTCGTTCGCGTCCATCAACCGGCCAAGCTCTCGTTCGTCTTCCTCGACGCGTTCGATCGAGCGGGCGCGTTTACGCTCAAAGCGTTCCTCGACCACCGCAGTCTGACCATTCGTGAGCTGTCGCAGGTGATGGGCGGCGTGCCGATCCGCTCCGCCATCGAGCAGTTCGAGCGCGTCGGCAATGTTCTACTCATCGAGCCGATGCCGACGACAAAGCGGGCCGCTCCCGACGCGACTAGGCCCGCCTCAGCCTTTGGCGAGCGCCCCCCCGTCTTCTTCGCCTCCGCCGACGCTGACGTACGCTACCGCCTACGCCCCGTCGTCATCCAGCCAGTGGCTGACTACCTGCGGCGCCAGAACGTGCTGCGAACGTAGCTACTTCCGACCGCGCAACGTGATGACGGGCAGGATCACTTCTTCCAGGCTCGCGCCGCCGTGCTGCATCGTGTCGCGGTAGCGGTTTTGGTAGTGGTTGTAGTTGGTCGGATAGACGAAGTAGTAGTCTTCCTTGGCGATGATAAAGTTCTCGTTGGCCCCCTGCTGCGGTAAGCCCCACGCGTTGGGGTCGTCGATGACGATGGCGTGCTTGCTGTCGGCTTTGACCTGGCGACCGTGCTTGTAGCGCAGCGCCGTCGACGTATCCCGGTCGCCGATGACTTTGGTGTCGTGCAGGCAGCGGATGGCGCCGTGGTCGGTTGTGATGACTACGACGGCGTCCTGCTCGGCCAGACTTTCGAGGGTCTGACGTAGCCAACTGTGCTCGAACCACGTGCGCGTCAGAGCGCGGTACGCGCGTTCGTCCGGAGCGATCTCGCGGAGCACGCTGCTCTCGCTCCGGCTGTGCGCCAGGATGTCGACGAAGTTGACGACGATCGCCGACAGGTCCGACTGGGACAGGTCCGACGCTTTGGCTGCCAACTCACGCCCGTCGCGCGTCGAGACGATTTTCTGGTACTTCATCCGCACGTCCTTCAAGTGCTTGCGATGGAGTTGATCGGCCAGGAACTCCTCCTCGTGCTCGTTCAGGCTGTGCTCGTCGCCCTCGCGGTTCCACTTTTGCGGATATAGTCGAGCGATGTCGCGCGGAAGCAGGCCGCTGAAAATGGCGTTGCGCGAAAACGGTGTCGCCGTGGGGAGCAGGCCGTAGTGGAAGTCACGCGTCAGATCGAACAGGCCGCCGACGAGGTTTTCGAACTCCAGCCACTGATCGTAGCGCATACAGTCGATCACCAAAAGGACGACCTTCTTCTTGTCGCGCAGGTGCGGCACGACGAACTGGCTGACGACCTCGTGCGAGAGTGGGGGGCGACTGTCGGACGGACCGTCTTGGGCGATCCAGCCGGGGTATTCGTCCTCGATGAACTTTCCAAACTGTCGGTTGGCCTCGCGGTACTGGTCGTCCAGGATCTGACGCACACCCTCCTCCGAACCGATCTCGACATCGAAGCGGACCAACTCGCGATACAGTTCGGTCCACTCCTGGAAGTCGAGCCGCCCGCCCAGCCGCTGTGTGATCTGGCCGAACTGCTGCAGATAGTCCGACTGCACCTTCTCACCCGTCAGCCGCTGCTGATCGAGTAGGCGTTTGAGCGTGAGCAGGATCTGGCTCGGGTTGACCGGCTTGGTCAGGTAATCGGCGATCTGGCTGCCGAGCGCTTCCTCCATCAGGTGCTCTTCCTCGCTCTTCGTCACCATCACGACGGGCGTTGCCGGGCGTGCTTCTTTGATCGCAGCGAGCGTTTCCAGGCCGCCCATGCCCGCCATCTGCTCATCGAGGAGAACGGCGTCGGGTTGAGCGCGCATGACTTCCTCGACGCCGTCGGCGCCGTTGGACGCTTTGACGACCTCGTAGCCTTTGGCTTCGAGCATTCGGATGTGCGGCGTGAACAGGTCGATCTCGTCGTCGATCCAGAGAATACGAGGCATGGGGCAAGGGGGCGGGTGAGGCAGAGCAGTGAAGAGCGAACGCAGCCGCAAGGCCAATCGTGCTTAGGCAGTCCGATAAAGACGTCGAACCCCTGGGGACGACGCATCGTTTCGTGCGATTCCTAGACTCTGTGTCGATGCTTCGAACCACTCTCCTCGCCGCTGCTCTGATTGCCGGGTGCGCGACGCCGCCCCCTCCGCAAGCCGCTGCTCCATCCGACCTGCGCCAACGCGCCGTCGACGCAGTCGCGCTTCCCGATGAGCCGACGGCCGGGGCGTCGTCCGAGTTCTGGCAGACGTGGGGAGACGGCAACGCTGAGATGTCCAGTTACCGTGCCGTCAGCAGCCGCTACGGGGCGCCGCGCGACGCCGAGGTGGTGCTGATCTACGTCACCGAAGGCCTGAGCCGCAACACGCTCGTCAAGGACGATGCGGCGGACAACCCGCTGAGCGTCCTCAAGCTGAACATCTCGGAGAAGTTCGACACCGGCATTTATCCGTATAGCGTGATGACGAGCGTTTTCGCTCCGGTTGACGCGTATCGCAGCGAGCGTTTCCAGCCCGTCAAACTCACGCTGACGGCCCAGGAATGGTGCGGCCACGTCTTCAGGGGCGTTTGGCCTGGAGTCAACGGCTTCCGCTCGACGCTCTACTCGTATTTCGCCGGAGAGGACGAGTCGGATCGCATGTTCGATGCGCCCGAGGGGACGCTGTACGAAGACGCTTTGCTCATCCAACTGCGTGAACTCGACGGCGCGTTTGCGGGCGGCGGCGACTGGAGCGGGTCAGTCGTCCCGTCGCTCTGGCAGCAGCGGGTGACACATGAGGAGATTGCCGCCGTCGCCGCCACGATTAGGCGCACCCAGGCCGAGCGTGACGGCCAGCCCGTCACCCGCTTCGTGCTCTCGTACGGCGACTATACGCGCACCTACGACGTAGAGCAGGCGTCACCGAAACGCGTCTTGTCGTGGGAAACTTCGACCGGCGATCGCGCGGTTCTTCAAGGAACCGATCGGCTACCCTACTGGCGTCTGAACGGGCTGGGCGACGAGTCGAACCGCGCCCGCTTCGGCCTTTCCTCTGACTGATTTACTTCCTGTGCGTCCTCTCTTCGCGTTCGCCTTTCTGACTTTACTTGGCTGTGATGCCGTCCAGTCCGACGACGGGTTCGTTCGCTTCGTTCATGCTGCACCCAATGCGCCCGCCGTCCAGGTTTTTCTGGGCGACGCACCTGATGACGCAATCCGGTTTGGCGAGACTCTCTCCTACATCACGGTCGGGGTGGGCGATCCGCGCGTCCGAGTGCGAAACGCCGCGGACGCGAGCCGCCGCTATATCGACCAGTTGGTGCGCGTCGAGGACGAGGGGGTGACGACGCTCGTCTTGCTCGATACGACCGTCTCCAAACCGTACCTCTATCTCGAGGACGATCTGCCCGGCGCTGCACTTCCCCGCAGTATCCGATTGGTCCACGGTGCTCCCGGCATCGGCGCTCTCAATGTATTCGAGGCCGACGAGGATGGCGCTGCGCTGTCGACGCGTCCAGTAGTAACGCTCGGCTTTCGAGAGAACTCAGGGTTCCTCGGCGTCGGCATCGGCACGACCACCATTGTTGCCGTCGAGCGCGATGCGCCGTTTCGCCGGTTCACCGCGCAGCCTCGACGCGGGCGCCTCACGTTCGTCCTCGTCGAGCAAAACGGTTTGCTACGGGGCGTCGAACTAGACGAGATGCCGCCTCCGAACGCGCAGTGACGTGAGTACCGGGTAACACCGGCGATGTGTGGACACTGCCGCTCTCGACCCGGGTGCTACATCCTCACCTGACCACCAGCAGACATGGCGATTCGAAAAGGCACACGTGTGGCGTGGCAGCGGGACGGCCGAGGGAGCGGTTCGGAGCACCCACCCCGAAACGATCACGCGCACGATCAAGGGGAGTACCGTCACCCGCAATGGTTCAGCCGACGACCCTGCCCTCGTGATTGAGCAAGACGACGGGACGATCGTTCTCAAACTTCGCAGCGAAGTAGACCGCGCCGACGCATACGCCCGTCCCGAGTAGTCACCGCGCCTGCACACATCGCGGGTAGACCAGGCGATAGCTTGTAGCGTCCTATATATAACGTCTCCATGCGGAACGCCGACCTCGCTCGCCTCGCCACGTCCAATCTGAGACGCAATCGCACCCGAACGCTGCTCACCCTGGCCGGAGTCGCCGTCGGTGTGGGAGCACTGCTGACGCTGATCGGCTATGGCGCGGGCTTGCAGAACAACGCGCGCGGCGAGTTTGAGCGGCTGGAATTGTACAACACGCTCCGCGTCACGTCACGGCCTGATCCCTTCGGCGGTGCGGGAGACCTCGCGTTTCAGACACGTGAAGCCGAAGAAGACGCGGCGCCTGAAGTCCCCGTTACCGACAGTCTGCTGGCGGAGATCGCCGCCCTTCCCGGCGTGTTGGCCGCGTTCCCCGAGATCGTGTTTCCCGTCCAGGTGCGCAGCGGCGAGCGAGAGATCATCGCCAACGCCGAAGCGATTCCCCAGTCGTTTGCCGACATCGAAGCGTATCAACCGGCCTCCGGCGCCTTCTTTGCCGACTCGGCCGACGCCTCGATCCTGATGGCTGAGTCGATGGCCGAGCGGTTGGGCTTCGATCCGCCCCAGTCCATCGTTGGCGACACGGTCGATCTGGTGTCGGCGACGCTCGATCTGCGCGCGATCCAGGCCTCCGCCGCAGCGTTCGGCATGGGGCTGACGACGCTACCGTTCAGAGAAAACGTCAATCGGGTAGCCGTCGCCGGGTTGCTGCCGGATGATGGGCAGCAGGTATCGTCGTTTTTTCGCGTCCTACTACCCATTGGCTACGCTCGGACGGTCAAGAAGGTGACGTTCTTCTCGACTGTCGACCTGCTCATGCGCCGTTCCCAGACGAGCGGGGGGTACGGCGCTGCGCGCATTCAACTGAGCGATCCCAGTGCCCACGCCGCCGTCGTTGCCGCTATCGATGAGGCTGGTGTCTACGCGTCGAGCCTACGCGATCAGTTCGCCCAACTCGAACGCCTGTTCACATTGATCGATCTGGCGTTAGGTATTGTCGGGCTGATTGCCTTGGTGGTTGCAACGCTGGGGATTGCTAACACGATGCTGATGAGCGTGATGGAGCGGCGTCGCGAGATCGGCGTGATGAAAGCCGTCGGCGGCGAGGAAGGGCTGCTACAGCGCCTGTTTCTTGCCGAAAGCGCTCTTGTCGGCCTGGTTGGCGGAATCGCTGGCATAGGGTTGGGCTACGCGGGCATGGGCGTGATTCAGTTCGCCGTGTCGACCTATCTCGAAAGCAAGAGTCTGCCCACACTACCGGTCTTCTCGACGAGCATTGCGATGGTGTTGGCCGTTCTTGCTATCGCTCTTTTCGTCAGCGTTCTCGCCGGGTGGGTGCCTGCCCGCCGGGCGTCCTGCGTCGAGCCGGTCGAAGCGCTACGCAGCCTCTGAGCAGTTGGTCCTGGCGGCTCTACTCACTTAGAAACGACAGTACGGCATCTGCGAAAGCGTCGGGCGCCTGCGCGTGGACCCAGTGACCAGCGTCGGGGATCGTGACCAACCGAGCGTGTGGGAAGAGCGTCTGGATCTGGGGCCAATCGGCGTCGCGGACGTAGCCGGAGGCGCCTCCACGTACGAACAGAGCAGGGCCGTCGAACGGGCGAGCGGGGGCAATGGGGCAGAGAATTTCGTCGTAGCGCGCCGCTAAAACGTCGAGATTGGGTGCCCACTCGTAGCCGCTGGGCGTCCTCGTCAGATTTTTAAGAAGGAACTGGCGCACGCCCCAATCTTCGAT
>CAXBBB010000067.1:0-8435 GCA_963973615.1 uncultured Rhodothermales bacterium
TCGCCGTCGAAGAACGCGTCTTGTTCGAGCATGAAGCGGACGCGCTGCCCGCCCCACTCGGCGACAGGGACAGCGGCGTTGAGTTCGATGGAGAACGCCGTATTTGGGTAGAGCGGATAGTCGCCCTTGCCCGGCACGCCGCCCTGCATGTCCCACATGCCGATCGCCGGACCCGCGGCGTGTCCGTGCAGGCCGATGGGGTGCGTGTAGATCGTCGCGTCGATGCCTTCGGATTGCGTCTGACGTAGTGCGGCGGCGAGCATCTGATTTCCGGCCTGACCGACAGCGAACTGGTCGGTGAGGATGTCCTGGACGCGGTTGCCGACGGCGAATCCGTCGCGGAGTCCTTTGGGCGCTTGGTCCTCTCCAGGCCGCAAGACGTAGGCGTGTTCTTGCGTGTCGGTGTGGAGGCCGAGATACTCGATTCCGAAGTCGACGTGGAGCAGGTCGCCGGGGCGGATGACGGCGTTGGTGCCGGATGGATCGGAGAAGTCGTTGCTCCGCTCTCCGCTTTCGGCGCGCTGAACCGACACACTGGGATGAAACCACGTCACCAAACCGAGTTGACGGATGCGGTCGCGGTACCACCACTCGACGTCCTCGACCGTCGTCACACCCGGCGTGATCACCTGCTCGCTGAATCCCTCGGCGATGATCGCTTGAGCGATCTTGACGACGGTCGGGTAGACCATCATCTCCTCTTGGGTCCGCGTTTCGAGCCAACCGACGGCCAGATTCTCACCCGACACGATGCGGCTTCGGTAGCGCTCCGATAGCGCGTCGTTCAAACCATCGAACTCCGTGTCGGTCATGCCATCGGCAAGGGGAAACGTCGTGGAGCGGTTGACGGCGATGCGCTGCGGATCACGCTCGGCGATCAACTCGGCGACGCGCGCCCACTGATCGGGCTGCTCATCGGGATTCCAGGCAGCCGGAAACGCGTCGCCAACGGCATAGCGCGCAATCGCCAACCGCTCGACGCCGGTGCCATCGACTCCGGAGTCATCGCCCCTATCGAAGAACAGCAGGATCGTCCGGCGCCGCGCGTTGAGCCACGTCGCGGGCAGCATCGTCCGCACGACCGGGTCCTCGTTGTACTCGCGCGCGCTCATCACCCACAGGTCGATTCCGTTGCGCCGCATCAGGTCGGGCACGAGGGTTTTGAGCCGGTTTTCCAGCCACGCATCTTGCACTTCGGCCCGCTCGCGCATCGGCAGGATCGCGGGCATGACGTCCTGCGCGACGGCGGGAAGCGTCACGACTAGCAGGGCGAACAAGGTGGAGAGCAGGCGCATGTCGTTGGGGAGAGAGAGTCGCCCGCAACGTACAGCGCGGGTCGTCAGCACTGCAAAAGCGTTTTGGCCACCGGAGCGCTACGCCCCTTCGCCTATCGACTGGCCCATGCGCACGGCTACGCCCGGCGCCAGCGCCGCATCGAGTTGGACGCGACTCTGCTCAAAGGCCATGACGACGCTGCTGCCCAGGAGGAAACGACCTACTTCAGCGCCTTTCTCGAAAGCGATATCGTGCGTAGTAATCTGCTCCTCGCGGTAGGGAGAGCGCGGGCCTCGCCACACCGTCTCGATACTCGCGACGATCATCGCCCCGACCATCACCAGGAGCATCTTGCCAAACGCCGTCTCAAACTCCATCACCAGTCGCTCGTTGATGGCGAACAGCCCTTCGACGCCGCTTTCGGCCGACCCGCGACCGGCAGGTGCACGCGGTGGTAGTCGCTGGGCGAGAGGTAGATCGTCGCGAACGCCCCGCCTTCAAACTCAGGCCCGGCGCAGTCTTTGGCGAGCGCGCGGAACGAGTAGCGGATGCCTTTGGCCTGCAGAAGCTCACCGCGCTCGATAACTCCCGTCTGGCTCACGACCCCATCGGCGGGACTGACGATCGAGTCCGTTGCGAGATCTACCGAGCGTGCGCCGGAGACCAGAGCCCTCGTAAAGAAGTCGTTGAACGAACGGTAGCTCGACAGATCAGGCCGCTCGGCTTCGCTCATATTGACCTTATAGACGTCGGCGAAGGTGCGGATGAGCGGCCCACGAATCCATTCCGCCTCGGCGTTTGCGAGTAAACCGGCGCCCCTCGATATCAGGTGCTGAGGGAGGATTTTCTGTAGCTGGACGAACATAGAATGGATACGATACGATGAGAAGAAAACAGAACGAGCACCTTTGCCGAGCGCTCCCTTCGTCTCCGACAGTTGCTCAGATCTTTCAGTTTTCTCTTCCCTGAACTAGCGCCCACACGACGCACGCCCAGCCCGCGATGAACGCCACGCCGCCGACTGGGGCGACAGCGCCCAGGATGGGCAGGTTGAGCAGGACGAGAGCGAACAGGCTGCCGCAAAAGAGCACGCAGCCGATGCCGAACAGTCGAGCAGCCCAGATGAGCGCTGGAGGCTTACCAAATCCGACGTGCAGCGCCAGCCCGATCCACAGCAGACCGATTCCATGATAGGTGAGGTACCGCGCGCCCGTCTCCCACGTCGCGACGCGCTCGGGCGTCACCATCGCTCGCAACCCATGCGCGCCGAATGCGCCCAAGGCGACTGATACGAGCGCCAAGCCAGCGCCCCATGCGGCAACCGTCCGAGCCGATGGATATGGTTCGGTCACGACTCTTTCTGCATCAGTTCGCGCGCACTGTTGAGGGCGGCTTGCGTCACGTTCTCGCCGCTGATCAATCGGGCGACCTGATCGGCGCGCGCCTCGTCGTCGAGTCTGGTCAGGCGCGTGCGCGTGCGACCGGCGGCTTTGTCGACTTCCTTCTCGACTTTGAAGTGCACGTCGCCCAGTCCGGCGATTTGCGCCAGGTGCGTGATGGCGATGATCTGATGGTACTGCGCCAGCCGGTGCATCGACTCGCCGACCTGCCGGGCGACCGACCCGCTGATGCCGGTGTCGATTTCGTCGAACACGAGGATCGGCATCCTATCGTTTTTGGCGAGGATGGTTTTCATCGCCAGCATGATGCGGCTGATCTCGCCGCCCGATGCGACGCGTGCCAGCGGTTTGGGCGCCTCGCCAGGGTTGGCCGAAATGTAAAACTCGGCATGGTCGATGCCCGTCGGCGTGGCAGCGAAGCGTTCGGCCTGATTGCCCTCGCCCAGCGTCACCCAGCCGTCGGCTTTGGCCGTGCGCGTGAAGCGGACTTCGACTTGGGCGTGCGGCATGCCCAGGTCGGCGAGTTCGGCGACGATGCCCTTCTCGATGCGCTCGGCGATTTCGTGCCGCTTCGTCGACAGGCGCAGGGCCGCCCTACTCAGTCTGGCCTGGGCTTCGTCGATGCGGCGAGCCAATCGCTCGATAGCGCCCTCGAAGTCGGCAGCGAGCGCGTACGTTTCGCCGATGTCGCGGCGGTGGTCGATCACGGCTTCGAGCGACTGACCGTACTTGCGCTTGAGCATCTCCAAGTCGGTGATCCGACGACGGATTTCGTCGAGCCGCTCGGGGTTGAACTCGATGCGCGCGTTGTACTCCTGGAGCGCCGTCGCCACTTCCTGCGCGATAATCTGCGCGCTCCGAATCTCGCCCAGCTGCTCCTCGAACGAGCGGTCGATGCGTGCCAGATCCTGCATCTCGTTGCGCACGACGACGAGTTGATCGTGAACCGCGTTTTCGCCTTCGTACAGCATCTCGTACAACTCGGCTGTCTTCTCGTACAGTCGCTCGGCGTTTTCGAGCACGCGCTGTTCGCTGTCGAGCGCGTCGTCTTCGCCCGGCTGCGGGTCGACGGCGTCGATCTCCTCGATCTGAAACTCGTACAGCTCCTTCTGCTGCCGCAACTCGCGCTCACGCTTGACCAACCCACGCTGCTCAGCCACAAGATCGGCGACAATCTGATACGCACTCTCGTAGCGCTCGACCATTCCGCTCAGCCCCCCGAACTCGTCCAGCAAGCCCAGGTGCGTTTCGGTTCGGAGCAGGCTCTGATGCTCGTGTTGTCCGTGCAGGTCGATCAGGTTGGCGGCCACTTCGCGCACGACGGGCAGCGTCGCCGGAGAGTCGTTGATAAACGCCCGGCTCTGACTTGCTGTGATCTCGCGTCGCAGGATGATCGACGATCCGGGTTCGATGGTGTTGGCTTCGAGCAGCGCCCGCAGACGCGGCGTATCGGCCTCGTCGAAGGTGCCTTCGATCACGGCTTTCTTGGCGCCGGTACGAATCGCCTCGGTCGATGCCCGCTCGCCCAGGATCATGCCCAACGCACCGATCAGGATCGATTTTCCGGCTCCGGTTTCGCCCGTGATGATGTTGAGTCCGCTGTCGAACTCGACTTCTTGCTCCTCGATCAGAGCGTAATCGCGGACATAGAGCGTGCGGAGCATCAGGTGTGGTGGCTAGTCGGAGTTGGGCAGGAGCATACGCCCTTGGACTGCTACGGTGTCCGACGATCCGGTATCGGACGGCGCCTCCAGTTCGAAGCGAGCGGCGAGCAGATCGCGTGCGTCGCACACGATGGGACGCATTTGCTCCTCCATGCCGGCGACCGGCACCAGTAGGCGCAGCACCACACGCAGATCAGGCGACTCTGGATTGTCTGCTGGGAAGGCATCAAGCATCCGAGGCATGACGGCGCGCATCAGTTCCTCGTATTGCTCGATAAACGTATAGGCCGCCCCCACCTGCCGGATGGTCTCGAACTCAAACAGACGCAGTACGCCTGTCGCCTGGGCCGCATCGAAGGCGACGTGCGTGAGGTACGGGCGTCCAACGAGACTGGTATCGGACTGCATGACGGGAAGGCGGTCCATCGTCTCGGCGAGCGGATCGTCGGCGAGCAGCGCGCCTAATTGCTCGACGAGGAGAGAGCGCTTCTGGAAGTAGGCGAGACTCACGCAGTTCTGCCCCAGTTCGGCGTAGAGCGCCCGAGCCGTTTCGTCAGCCCGCCGATTCTCCTCCCAGTCCTGCTGCACCTCGCCTACACCCAGCGCGATCAGCACGCCGAGCACGACGACGACCACCTCGAAGGCGAGCGATTTGAACGAGAACTCGGACGAGGTGAGGCGGCGTAGCATGGCGGAAAGGTACGTTCTCCGGCTCGGACCTGGCAGGTCGCCTGCGACCTGCCAGGTCTCCTACTTTGTAGAAAAGTTGGAGATGATATGGCGCACGCAAAGCTGAGGCCCGGTGGCTACTATCACATCTACAATCGGGGCAACAACCGCGAGGACGTATTTCGCAGCGAACGCGAGTACACGTCGTTCTTGGAGCGGTATGCGCATCACGTCGCGCCTTCCGTCGACACGTTTGCCTATTGCCTGATGCGCAATCACTTCCACCTGCTAATTCGCGTGCGCCCTATAGACGAGTGGCCCAACGAAACTCCGACGCCAGACCGACGCTTCGCCAATCTATTCAGCGGCTACGCCAAGTGGTTCAATGCGAAACACCAGCGCACGGGAAGTCTATTCGGGAAGCCCTTCGGACGCATCGAAGTCACAGACGACGCCTACTTCGCGACTCTCGTCCGCTACCTCCACCGTAACCCGCAGCGACACCGCTTTGTGGATGACTTCCGCGACTGGCCGCACAGCAGCTACCACGCCCTGACCTCAAAGAAGCCGACACGATTGGCCCGCCGTCAAACCATCGAGTGGTTCGGTGGACAAACAGGTTTTCAAACCGCCCACTACGAGCGTCTCCCCATCGAACCCGACTTCGTGGATCACGACTTCGAATCAATGAGCGAGTAGGAGACCTGGCAGGTCGCTCACGACCTGCCAGGTCAGCGCCGGACCTTACGCGTTCTCTTCCACACTTACCAGCGTCCAACCGCTGTCGAGCTTGGGCTTAGCCTGCTTGTATTTGAGCGATAGCTGCGCGCCCGTCGACGGGTTCTGGATCACGACGCGATCGTTGCGGCCGATGCGGTCTTCGTCGGTGGCGACGTAGGCTTGCGGCGTAGCGGTCGGATCGTCGGGACGGTCGCCTGCCGGGCCATTGCCGTCGCCGCTCGGGACGGGACGCTGGGCTTCGGGCTGCGAAGCACGCGCACGATTGGGATCGAGCTTACGCGGCTGCGCCTGGGGACGACGGCGCCCTTCGGGTTCTCCGACGAGCGGTCCGGCGCGGAAGACGAGCGAGACGACTTCGCGGTTGGCATCCTCCATCATCTCGGCGAACGTGCGGTACGCCTCCATCTTGTACTCGATCAGCGGGTCACGCTGGCCGTAAGCACGCAGGTTGATACCCTCCTTGATCTCGTCCAGGTCGCGCAGGTGCTGCGTCCACTTCTCGTCGATCACGGCGAGGACACTGGCGCGTTCCAGCGCGTCGTTGAGTTCCTGCCCCTGCGTCTCGACCAACGCGTCGAGTTCGGGCGTCAGGCGCATCAGACGACGTCCATCGGTGAAGTCGATCGCGATCTTCTTGGGGCGACGATCTTCAGGTTCTTCGGCGATTTTTTTGACGCCCTCATAGAACCGTCCGGCGAGTACGCGCCGCTTTTTCCGGTACATCTCCAGCGCCTGATCGTAGATCACTTCCTGCACGCCGCTCTCTCCGAGCCGCGCGTACTTCTCCTCGTCCATGTCGATCTCCAGAGCGAGCGTGCGGATCAACTCCTCCTTGAGTCCGGCCAAGTCGTTAGCGGCCTGGTAGCGCTTGACGGTCTCGTCGATGACGCTTTCGAGCGCTTCCAGAATGTCGCCACTCGTGCGCGTGCCGGTGAGGGCGTTCTGACGACGCGTGTAGATGACCTCGCGCTGCGCGTTGAGTACGTCGTCGTATTCGAGTTGGCGCTTGCGGATCGCGAAGTTGTTCTGCTCGACTTTCTTCTGCGCCCGCTCGATGGACTTGCTCGCCCACGGGTGTTCGAGCGCGACGCCCTCTTCCATCTGCAAACGATCGAAGACTTTGGCCGCGCGCTCTCCGAAGAGCCGCATCAAGTCGTCCTCGAACGAGACGTAGAACTGGCTCAGCCCCGGATCGCCCTGGCGCCCGGCGCGTCCGCGTAGCTGGAGGTCGATGCGCCGGCTGTCGTGGCGCTCGGTCCCCAGGATAGCAAGTCCACCGTTGTCGAGAACACCCGCTGCGAGCTTGATGTCCGTACCGCGACCGGCCATGTTGGTGGCAATCGTTACGGCTCCGGGGCGACCAGCCTCGGCGACGATCTCGGCCTCTTTCTGGGCGCGGTCCTGCTTGGCGTTGAGCACGTTGTGCGGGATGCCCGCGCGCTGCAACATCCGGCTGACGGTTTCGCTCGACTCGACGCTGGCGGTACCGACCAAGACGGGCTGGCCGCTCTCGTGAAACTCCCGGATGCGGTCGATGACGGCGTTGAACTTCTCGCGCTTGGTGCGGAAGATCAAGTCGTTCATGTCGTTGCGCGCAATCGGCTTGTTCGTCGGCACGACGACGACATCAAGGTTGTAGATGCGGAAGAACTCTTCGGCCTCGGTGACGGCCGTACCCGTCATGCCCGCCAGCTTGTGGTAGAGGCGGAAGTAGTTCTGGAGAGTGACGGTCGCGTACGTCTGCGTCGCGGCCTGAACCTGGACGTTTTCCTTGGCTTCGATGGCTTGGTGCAAGCCGTCCGAGTAGCGGCGACCGCTCAGAACGCGGCCCGTGTGCTCGTCGACGATCTGGACTTTTCCGTCTTGGACGATGTACTCGACGTCGTTTTCGTACATCGTGTAGGCGCGCAGCAACTGCTCGATAGCGTGCAGGTGTTCGGCGCGCTCGCCGTACTTGGCGTACAGGTTGCGGCGCTCTTCCTCAAACTCGGCCTGCGCATCGTCTTGCGACGTTCCGGCAGCGATTTTGGCGTCCCGCTCGCGCTCCATCCGGGCGATGTGCTCGCCGATGTCGGGCAGCACGAACAGGTCGACTTCCGCGCCACTCTCGCGCGCCGACATCTCACGCCCCTTGTCGCCCATCTCAATCGAGTGCTGCTTCTCGTCGACCGCATAGAGCAGCGCGTCGTCGACGTAGGGCATGTTCTTGGCGTTGTCCTGCAGGTAGAAGAACTCGGTCTTCTGGAGCAGTTGGCCGACACCCGGCTCCTGGAGCAGTTTGGCGAGCTTCCGGTTTTTGGGATAGCCGCGCTGCGCCCGCAAGAGCGCGAGTCCAGCTTTCTCCTCGTGCTGACGCGCTTCCTTCTTGCTTCCCGCTTCGAGCGCGGCATCGCGCGCCTTGAGTTCCTTCTCGGCCTCGCTCACGAACCCGGCGACGAGCGATTTCTGCTTGTTGACCAGCCGCTCCATCGCGGGCTTGAATTCGGCGAAGCGGTCGTCGTTGGACTGCGGGACGGGGCCGCTGATGATCAGCGGCGTACGCGCTTCGTCGATCAAGACCGAGTCGACTTCGTCGATGATGGCGAAGTGGTGACCGCGCTGGACGAGGCTTTCGGCGTCGTAGACGAACGAGTTGTCGCGCAGGTAATCGAAGCCGAACTCGTTGTTGGTGCCGTAGGTGATGTCG
>CAXBBB010000068.1:0-8417 GCA_963973615.1 uncultured Rhodothermales bacterium
CCGTGCTCTGCATCGAGGAGAGCTTGGCGAACACCGCCGCCGCGTCGAGCTCACCCTCTTCGCGGTCTTCGCGCGAGGTGGGGTAGAAGAGGGCGAGGTGCTCTTCGGCGCGGCCCTGCCGCTTCAGGTCGATGGGCATCAGGTCGGGGCGGGCGGTCACCAGGAAGAAGATGACTTTGCCTCGGTTCTTGGTGTTCGACATGAACGTAGCGATCTGGCCGAAGACGCGGCTCGACACGCCACTGTCGCCGCCGCTGTCGCGGTCGCCGAGCATCGCGTCGGCCTCGTCGATCATCACGGCGACGGGCGTCATCGCCTGCAGCAGCGTCAGGATTTTCTCCAGGTTGCCCTCGGTGACGCCCTGCCACTGCGAGCGGAAGTTTTTGAGCACGACCATCGGAATGCCGATCTCCCCGGCAAAGCACGTGATCATAAACGTCTTGCCCGTACCGACCGGACCGCTGACCAGATAGCCCATCGGCATCACGTCGGGCCGGCCCGCTTTGAGCGCCGCCGCCGCCGACCGCAGGTGGTCCTTGGCCTCACCGTGCCCGGCGACCAAGTCGAGCGACAGATCGGTTTCGATGAACTCCAGCATGCCGTGTGCCTCGGACTCGATCAACTCCTTCTTCTTGACCGACAACCGCTCGTACGTCAGCCGCTCGGCGTTTTCGAGCACGTCGGCGACGATGGTGCGCAGCTGCGTGTAGCCCAGCCCTGCCGTGTTCTGCGCCAGGACGCGCGTCGGCACGTCGGAGCGCTCGGCGAAGGGCGTCCCTTCGGTCGAATACTCGACAAACGCCTGCCGCTCGGCAGCATTGGGGTGGTCGATGCGGATTTCGGCCGTGTGCGCGCTCTGAATGAACCGCTGGTTGAGGTCGTTCAGGTTTTCGGTCAGCAGGCAGACGGTGAAGTCGGCCTGCAGGAAGAGCGGATCGCTCGACCACTTGCGCAGGGCGACCAGGGCGCCGCGATCTTCGGGCGAGTACGTTGCGGCCTCGGCCATCGGAATGATCGTCTCGGCGAAGTCGATGATGCACGCGATGCGCTTGCCCTCGCCCAGCCGAAGCCGGAAATACGACCGCAAGAGACTCATCACGCGCGCCGGGTCTTTGGGCAGCTTCTGCGCATAATCGGTCCCCATCAGCGTGTCGTATCCCGACACGGCGCGGTTGAAATCGCGCTGGCTCTCCCCGTCCGAAAAGTGGATGCCCGCCGCCCGGTCGTAGTAGACGACGACATCGCGAGTAGCAAAGAGGTCGTCGGTCAGAAACGAGCGCAGGGGCAAATAGCCCGTCTTACCATCGGCTCCAACGGTGGGCACCAGGTCGCGCACGTTGCCATAGAGGACGAACGTGTTGAGCGTCTTGGTGAAGTACTTGCGGGCAAGCTCCTGCGCCCACTTGGGGTAGCCGGAGAGCGGGTCGGGTGGGGTAGACACGAGAAGAGGGGAGGCAGAAGAAAAGGGACACTACGGGCCGTCGGGCTGGCTCTGCAGCTTCGCGATCGTCATCCCCGACCTGATCGGGGATCCATCAATGCCGAGCACGTTTCTGGATGCCCGCCTGCGCGGGAATGACGAGTGGAAAGGAAAGCGCGTTGGGCTGGAAACTACGAGCGGCCGACCCCTACGAGAGAGATCGACCGCTCGTAAAACCGTGCGCGCGATCAGGCGATCGTCACGTCGTCGGCGAGGTAGACGTCCTGGATGGCGTTGAGGATCTCGATGCCCTCTTTCATCGGACGCTGGAAGGCTTTGCGGCCCGAGATCAAGCCCATGCCACCGGCCCGCTTGTTGATGACCGCGGTGCGTACAGCTTGCTGCAAGTCATTCTTGCCGCTTCCGCCGCCGCTGTTGATGAGTCCGGCGCGGCCCATGAAGCAGTTGGCGACCTGGTAGCGGGTCAGGTCGATGGGGTTGTCGGTCGTGAGTTCGGAGTAGATGCGCTCGTCGAGTTTGCCGTAGCTGCTGTCGCCGCTGTTGAGCGCTTTGAAGCCGCCGTTGCTCTCGGGCTGCTTCTGCTTGATGATGTCGGCCTGGATCGTGACGCCCAGGTGGTTGGCCTGTCCGGTCAGGTCGGCGCTCGTCTCGTGGTTGACGCCGTCGATGGTGAAGCCGCTGTTGCGCATGTAGCACCAGAGGATCGTCGCCATGCCCAGTTCGTGCGCGTGGGCAAACGCCTCGGTGACGACTTCGAGTTGCTCCATCGCGCGGTCGCTACCGAAGTAGATCGTCGCACCGATGGCCGCGCAGCCCATGTTCCAGGCCTCTTCGACGCGGGCATACATCACCTGGTGGTAGGTGTTGGGGTACGTGAGCAGTTCGTTGTGGTTGATCTTCATCACGAACGGAATCCGGTGCGCGTACTTGCGAGCGACCGATCCCAGCGCGCCATAGGTCGACGCAACGGCATTGCACCCGCCTTCGATGGCGAGTTCGACGATGTTGGCCGGGTCGAAGTAGAGCGGGTTCTTGGCGAAAGACGCGCCTGCGCTGTGCTCAATGCCCTGGTCGACGGGCAGAATGCTCAGGTAACCCGTACCGCCGAGTCGGCCTTTGTCGAACATCGCCTGCAAACTGCGCAGCACCTGGACGTTGCGGTCCGATGGGGTCCAGATGTCGTCGACGAACGTCGGGGAGGGCAAATGGAGGCTTTCCTTGGGAATAGCGGTAGCCGTGTGGTTGAGCAGGCTATCGGCTTCGTTTCCGAGCAGGTCGGCGATCTTCGAGGTCGTCAGTTCCATGAGCGTAGAGCGGGTTAGGGCGAGAGGAGGGTGCAAATCTACGAAACATCTCGCACGCTCCGACGACCGATCCACACGTTCGCCAGGGTCTTCGCTCATGCAAAGCGCTTCTCTTTCGTTCACCTACTGCCTCTATGCTCGACCGCCTGCCCATACTGAACGATGGCGCCGCACCTCGACGGCTAGCGGCTCTCGACGCGGCGAAAGCATCGTGCCTGCGTTGGCTCGTCGCAACTCGTTAGCGCTCCGTCCGTACTTCCGGCAACACCACTACCCCCACAAACACACGTCTATGACGAAACGCCTCGCCCTATTCATCCTGCTTCTCCTCGCCGCCCCCGCGTCGGCGCAGCAGGTTGTGCTGACTCCATATCCGACCGACGGCACCTACGACGTGCAGACCTCTATCCTCATGGATATGACGATCACGATTGAGCCCGAAGAACTTACCGCCGAGACGATGGAGGCGGCCGCTCAGGAGCAGAAAGTGTCCAACGAGATGAAGCGCTACAGCACGCTCAACGTCGTGTCGCAGGACGGCGGCCACATGATCCGCTTCGTCGATGACCGCATCGTGGTCAACGTAGCCTCGCCGATGTCGCCGACCCCGATGACGTTCGATTCGGACAGTCCCGAAGGCGCAAATCCGCAACTGGCTGCGGCGGCCGTCACCGTCGGCGTGCCGATGGAGGTGATGGTGAAGGGTGATGAAACGACGTTCATCAACCGCGACGAATCCCTCGATACGCTGGTCGGCAACGTGCCGGACGGGGAGACGCGTGAGTTGCAGCGCTCGCTGATCGAATCGACGACGGCAAATGCGCAACTCCTGTTGCTCAACAACGTCGGTGGACTGCTCCCAGCCGGATCGGTCTCCGTCGGCGATACGTGGGAGGTCGTAGTCCCATCGACGATGAGCGGCGCCGATGCTGACATGGTCGGTACGATGACCGTCACGGCTATCGACGGCGACTTGGTTACGTTTGGCGGTCCGCTGACGATGTCGGGTGACATGACAATGAACGGCCTGACGGCGCGCATCAGCGGAGATGGAACGACTCAGATGACGTTTGACCGCATGACCGGAACGTCGACGAGTACTACCGAGATGAACCTGCGCGCAACGGCTGCCATGCCTGCCGAAGCTGGCATGGACGGTGACATCATGATCCAGATGGGCATGACGACGTCCGAAACGCGCACGCTGCGCTAAACTCAGCGCACGCTATCCGCAAACTCGAACGCGACGTCGGCCAGTAACGGGGCTTCGGCGTCGCGTTCGTTTAGGATAGGATCGTCCACGCGCCAGTCGATGCCCAGCGCCGGATCGTTCCACCGTATCGAACGGGCGGATTCGGGCATGAAGGCACCGCCTGAGCATTTATACGAGACGATAGCCTGCTCGCTCAGAACCGAGAAGCCGTGCGCGAATCCCGGCGAGATCCACAACTGCTTGCCGTTCTCACCAGACAGTTCGAAGCCGACGTGCTGCCCGTAGGTCGGCGAGTCGGGGCGCACGTCGACGGCCACATCGTAGATCGTCCCACTCAGCGCGGACACCAGCTTGCCCTGCGCGTGCGGTGCGAGTTGGAGGTGGAGCGCTCGAATGACACCTTGCCTCGACTGGGATACGTTGTCCTGTGTCCATGGCCCGGACAGTCCATGCTCGGCGTACTCGGCAGCTTTCCACGTCACGATCAGGTGGCCTCGCTGGTCGGGAAACAGGCGCGGTTCGATCAGGAGCACGCCGTCAAGAGCGGTGGGGGTTACGGTCATGGTGGTTAGGAGCTGGCTGGCGGCGGGCCTGGGGGATGGCGGTGGGGCTGTCGTAGTAAAAGGGCGATTCATGAATCGCCCTTACTGGATCGGCCTGCTGCGTTTGAGAGGGTCAGCGTAGGTCGAGCGTCCCGGCGAGCAAGGCGCGCAGGTACTGACCGTAGGCGTTTTTGTCGAGCGGAGCGCACAGGCGACTCAGTTGCTCGGCGTCGATCCAGCGTTGACGAAACGCGATTTCTTCAGGGCAGGCGATTTTTAGTCCCTGACGCGCTTCGATGGTCTCGACGAACTGTCCGGCCTGGAGCAGGCTTTCGTGCGTGCCGGTGTCGAGCCACGCAAACCCGCGCCCCATGCGCTCGACGTGTAGATCGCCGCGCTGCAAATAGTGTTTGTTGACGTCGGTAATCTCGTACTCGCCACGTGCCGACGGTTGGAGGTTCGCCGCGATGTCGAGAACGTCGTTGTCGTAGAAGTAGAGGCCGACGACGGCGTAATTGCTCTTGGGCGCAATGGGTTTTTCGGCGATGGAAATCGCGCGCCCCTGCGCGTCGAAGTCGACGACGCCGTAGCGCTCGGGATCGCGGACGTAGTAGCCGAACACGGTTGCACCGGACTCACGATCCATCGCCTTTTCGAGCAGTTGGGGTAGGCCGTGCCCGTAAAACAGATTGTCGCCCAAAACCAAGGCGACCCGGTCCGAGCCGACAAAGTCTGCACCGATCGTGAACGCCTGGGCCAGTCCGTCGGGCGAGGGTTGCTCGGCATACGTCAGGTTCATGCCCCAGTCCGATCCGTCGCCGAGCAGACGCTCGAAACCGGGCAGGTCGTGCGGGGTCGAGATGATCAGGATGTCTCGGATTCCGGCCAGCATCAACGTGCTGAGCGGGTAGTAGATCATCGGTTTGTCGTAGACCGGAAGCAGTTGCTTGCTCACGCCACGCGTGATGGGGTAGAGCCGCGTGCCCGACCCGCCTGCGAGGATGATGCCTTTCATCGGGATTCTCTGGTTTCAAGTCCGCGTCGCTTGGAGCGTTCGAGATCGTCCGCCACGCGCTCGACCCACGCTTGATGGGCGAGGTACCAGTCGAGGGTATCGGCCAGTCCGGTCTCGAAGGTGTGGTCGGGCGTCCAACCCAACTCGCGTTCGATCTTGCTAGCGTCGATGGCGTAGCGCCAGTCGTGACCGGGACGGTCGGTGACGAACGTGATCAGACCCGAGTGAGGCGCAGCCTCGGGGCGGCGTTCGTCGAGTAGCGCGCAGATCGTGTGGACCACGTCGAGGTTCGTTTTCTCGTTGTGTCCGCCGACGTTGTAGGTCTCGCCCGGCGTGCCTCGCTCAAACGCGTCGATCAGGGCGCGAGCATGGTCGTCGACGTACAGCCAGTCGCGGACGTTGGCGCCGTTTCCGTAGACGGGAATCGGCTCGCCCGAGAGGGCCCGCTGGATGACGACCGGGATCAGCTTCTCGGGGTATTGGAACGGTCCGTAGTTGTTGGAGCAGTTCGTCGTGATGATGGGCAGCCCAAAGGTGTGGTGCCACGCTCTCGCGAAATGGTCGGATGCGGCTTTACTGGCCGAATACGGCGAGTTGGGCGCGTAGGGCGTCGTCTCGACGAACAGGTCATCGTCGCCGAGGGTGCCGTAGACCTCGTCGGTCGAGACGTGCACGAAACGGAAAGCAGCCTTCCGCTCGTCGTCGAGTTCGCGGGCGGCCTGAAGCAGCGTGTAGGTGCCGACCACGTTGGTCTGGACGAACGCGTCCGGTCCGTCGATGGAGCGGTCGACGTGGCTCTCAGCGGCCAGGTGGAACACGCTGTTGGGCTGGTAGGTGGCAAAAATCTGGGCCATCGCATCGGCGTCGCAGATGTCGGCGTGCTCGAACGCATAGCGCGGATTGTCCGAGACCGACTCGACCGTCGACAAGTGGCCCGCATACGTCAGCTTGTCGACGTTGACGACGCGATAGTCGGTGTGCGCGATCAGGCGGCGGATCAGCGCCGAGCCTATAAATCCGGCGCCGCCGGTGACGAGTAGGAGGGGAGTGGACATGGGACGTATTCGGTGCGGTCCAAGGATACCACTGCCCACGCGCCGGCGCCGAACCTTCGGACAACCTTCCTCCATCCATTGAATTGGAACGGTTGGTCCGCTTTGGTGTGTTTGTCGCGCTCCCTCACCCCGAATCGATGCTCCCCCTTCTCGCAGGCGCCGCGCCACCGTTCTTTCTCCAGGTCACGATCCTGCTCATCGCCGGAGCAGCCATCGCATACGTCTGCTTTAGACTTGGTCTGGTGCCGATCATAGGCTTTCTACTCGCCGGAGCCCTCATCGGGCCGCACGCGCTGGGTCTGGTGACGGATCAGGAGTTGATCGACGCCGCAGCCGAGGTCGGCGTGATCTTGCTGCTGTTCACAATCGGGATCGAGTTCAGCCTGGAGAAACTGGCAGCGATCAAGACGCTCATCTTCGGGGGTGGCGGAATGCAAGTGGTGCTATCGACTGGGGCAACGGTTGGACTGCTGTTGCTCTTCGGCGTCGGGTTGATGCCTGCGATCTTTACCGGCTTCCTCGTCGCGCTCTCGTCGACGGCGATCGTGCTCAAAATGCTGGCCGAAAAGGGCCAGATGGAAGAGCCGGTCGGCAAAGTGAGCCTGGGACTGCTCATATTTCAAGACCTGGCGATCATCGTGATGGTGCTGCTCGTGCCGACGCTAGCGGGCGTGGGCGACGGAGGGGCGCTCGGCCTTCTGATCGCACTGGCCAAAGCGGCGGCTCTGATCGTCGTCGTGCTGCTGATCGCGCGAAAGCTGATGCCGCCGCTGCTCGAAGCCGTCGCGCGGACGTGCTCGCCCGAGTTATTCTTGCTGACGGTCGTGGCCGTTTGCTTCGGAACGGCGATGCTTACCTCGTTGGCGGGCGTAAGTCTGTCGCTTGGGGCGTTTCTGGCCGGATTGATCGTGTCCGAAAGCCGCTACTCGGAGCACGCCATGGGCGAGATCCTGCCGCTCCAGATCCTGTTCTCGGCGACGTTTTTCGTATCGGTAGGGATGCTGCTCGACGTGGGCTTTATCGTGCAAAACTTAGGCTTGGTGCTGGCGGTCGTCGGGGTCGTGCTCGTCGTCAAAGTGCTCACGACGACGATCAGCGTGCGGGCGCTGGGCTATCCGCTGGGCATCGCCGGAGCGTCTGCGCTGACGCTGGGGCAAGTGGGCGAGTTCTCGTTCGTGCTCGCGAACGTCGGCGCAGATGCGGGCCTCTCGCCGGGCGGGACGCTGTTCGGAGCCGAAGGCACCGCGACGTTTATCGCGGCGACGGTTTTGCTCATGGTGGCGACGCCCGGCCTACATGCGCTGGGCGAGAAGCTGTCGCGCAAGACGCGGGAAAAGCAGGCCGACCAGCTACACGCAGAAGCCGAAGCGGCTCCCGTCGCCGACCTGCCGCCGATGGCGCGCCATGCGATCCTGTCGGGTTACGGCGATGGCGCGCGCAAACTGGCACGGATCCTCAAAGCGAGCGGCATTCCGTTCGTCATCACCACGCTCAGTCCCGACGGCGCCAAGGAAGCCGAAGCTGATGGTATGCTGGTCGTTCGGGGCGATGGAGGGCGGCAGTCGCTGCTCGAACACGTCGGCATCACGCGCGCCAAGTTGCTCGTCATCGCCGACGACGCGCCGCATCAGGCGGCCAGGGTGGCGAGCGTCGCCCGCCTGCTCAACCCGACCATCCGCATCGTGGCCAGAACCCGCTCGGTCGTCGATGCAGACGAAATCGCCCACGCGGGAGCCGACCGCGTCATCCCCGAAGACCTGGAAAGCGTCGTCGCCCTGCTGCACGAGGCATTCGAGACCTACGCCGTCGACCCGGATCAGGCGACCGCTCACGAAGCCGCCGCCCGC